>CAJJNP010000051.1 GCA_905193145.1 uncultured Odoribacter sp.
ACAGGAACTACAAAAAGGGAAAATGTTTGGAGTTCTAATTGTACGCGCCACAGATGGCAATATCGGCTTTTTAGCTGCTTTCTCCGGCTTATTGGCAGGACATAACATCCACGACTATTTTGTCCCGCCAATCTATGATTTACAACATCCCAATGGTTTTTTTCACATAGAAGAGGCTCATATATCCGACATTAATACAACTATCAATAAACTGGAAACAGCCCCACAATACCTGGAATACAAAAAAACATTACAAGAAGAGCAACAAATTGCGGCTTTAGCTATCGGGACTGCAAAAATGCAAATTCAAAAAGACAAATTGGCAAGAGATATAAAACGGAAACAGCAACTTTCTACTGAAGAAGAAGCAGCCTTAATACGCGAAAGCCAACACCAAAAAGCTGAATTAAAACGGATAAAAGAACATCATGCCCGGCAAATCGCCAGAATTCAAGCGTATATTGACCAATGGCAAAAACAAATTGATTCATTAAAAAATGAGCGGAAACAACGTTCGGCAACGTTACAACGAAAATTATTTACCCAATTCAAAATACATAATTTTTTAGGCGAAGTAAAAGATCTTTACGAACTATTTAAAGAAAAAGATAATAGCATTCCCCCAGCAGGAGCAGGAGAATGTGCTGCACCTCGCCTGCTACAATATGCAATCTTACATGAATTACATCCGATTGCCATGGCCGAATTCTGGTGGGGAGACTCGCCACGTACAGAATTACGCCGACACGGATATTATTATCCCGCCTGCAAAAGCAAATGTGAACCGATTTTACAATTTATGCTCCAAGGTCTAAACGTTGAGGATAATCCTCTACAGAAAATAATCAAGGAACTTGAACCTGAGATTGTATGGGAAGATGCATGGATTGTTGTAATCTATAAACCAGCAGGGATGTTGTCTGTACCCGGTAAGTCTGATTTACCAACTGTAACAAAATGGCTTCAAACACAATATCCGACAGCTAGTGGTCCCCTACTTGTCCATCGGCTAGATATGGCTACATCAGGACTGCTACTGGCAGCAAAAAACAAAGAAGTCCATGCCTTGCTACAAAAACAATTTCAACTTCGAGAAATAAAAAAACGCTATATAGCTTTATTAGATGGAATAATTTCATCCGACAATGGAACGGTCAATTTACCCCTATGTTTAGACCCGGACGACCGTCCTCGTCAACTTGTTGATTTTAAACATGGAAAACCAGCAATTACTCACTATCACGTCATTTCTCAAGAAAACAACATCACCCGAATCGCATTCTATCCCATTACAGGTCGCACCCACCAACTTCGTGTGCATGCCGCTCATCCGCTAGGTCTTAACACACCTATTATAGGCGATGAACTATATGGGAAAAAAGCCGACAGATTGTTCTTACATGCCGAAGCCATTGAATTTATACATCCCATTACAAATGAAAAAATACACATAGAAAAAAAAGCTGATTTCTAACAAGAAATACAACCTTTCATTTTTCTGATCGTATAAATCAAAACTATATCACTATAGAAAAAAAATATTTGCATTATAAATGTACAATGAGTAATTTTGAAACATACAAAATTTAATTACATACAATAAATCTAATCTAAAACGTTATGAGTATTAAAGGCACAAAAACCGAACAGAACCTGCTAAAATCATTTGCAGGAGAATCACAAGCAAGAACGCGATACACTTTTTTCGCCAGTGCAGCAAAAAAAGAAGGCTATGAGCAAATCTCTGCTGTTTTTATGGAAACAGCAGAACAAGAAAAAGAACACGCAAAAAAATTCTTTAAATACCTGGAAGGCGGTATGGTTGAAATCACAGCCAGTTACCCTGCCGGTATCATCAGTACAACAGCAGAAAATCTTAAAGCTGCAGCAGAGGGAGAAAATGAGGAATGGCATCTGTTATATCCCGAATTTGCAAAAATTGCTGATGAAGAAGGCTTTCCTCAAATCGCCAATACGTTCCGTCAAATTGCCAAAGTAGAAGCTGAACATGAAAAACGCTACCGCATTCTATTAGAACGAGTAGAAGCTGGTAAGGTATTCGAACGCGACGAAGAAATTGAATGGCAATGCCGAAATTGCGGATATATATTTAAAGGGAAAAAAGCCCCGATGAAATGTCCGGCATGCGAACATCCGCAAGCATATTTCGAACCCAAAAAGAACAATTATTAATTCATAAGAAACTACTACATGCAAAGAGGTTGGAATCAAATATCAATTCTGACCTCTTTATCTATCCATAAAACACCAACGTTTGCAATTTTACTGATTTATAAAAAAAAGAGCCCTTAAAAGGCTCTTTTCTTATTTATTTCCCGTAAATTTGGCGGCTGTGCAAGCTAATTTATTAAATCTAATATAAAAATTATGACACAAAAAATTCAACAAACGCTGCGCGATTCAGCCGGTATGCGCTGGACGGTGTTGCTATTTCTAGCTTTTGCTATGTTTTGTTCATATATCTTTATGGACATTCTTTCTCCTATCAAGGACTTAATGCAATCCACTCGCGGATGGGACTCTACCGCATTCGGAACTATGCAAGGTTCTGAAACTTTCTTGAATGTATTCGTATTCTTCTTGATTTTTGCTGGAATCATCCTCGACAAAATGGGAGTACGCTTTACAGCTATTCTTTCAGGAGCAGTAATGTTAGTAGGTGCCAGCATCAACTGGTATGCAGTAACAGAAGGTTTCCAAGGAAGCGGTTTGGAACAATGGTTCAATAACAACTTGAACTATATTCCTGGTTTTGATGAATTAGGAATTTCTCCTTTCTACAAGGGGATGCCAGCATCTGCCAAATTCGCAGCAATCGGTTTTATGATTTTTGGCTGCGGTGTTGAAATGGCAGGTATCACAGTTTCTCGTGGTATTGTAAAATGGTTTAAAGGCCGTGAAATGGCATTGGCTATGGGCTCTGAAATGGCGCTTGCACGTTTGGGTGTTGCAACTTGTATGATTTTTTCTCCGATGTTTGCTAAATTAGGTGGAGTCATTGATGTATCTCGTTCTGTGGCATTCGGTGTTATTTTGTTATTGATTGCATTAATCATGTTCATTGTTTATTTCTTCATGGATAAAAAATTGGACGAACAGACCGGTGAAGCAGAAGAAAAAGATGATCCATTTAAAATCAGTGACCTTGGTTCCATCCTTTCAAGTAGCGGATTCTGGTTGGTAGCATTGCTTTGTGTTCTTTATTACTCTGCCATCTTCCCCTTCCAAAAATATGCAGTGAACATGTTGCAGTGTAATTTGGTATTTACTGAAGTTCCGGCAGATTCATTCTGGGCGACCAATACAGTTACAGTCATACAGTATTGTATCATGCTGATTGTAGCAGCTGCTGCATTTGCCAGCAACTTCTCTAAAAACAAAAGCATGAAATACGGAATGCTGATTCTTGCCTCTGCAGCCTTAGTAGTATTCTGCTACATGGGATATATGCGTCAGAGCGCAGAAACTGTATTTGCAGTATTCCCATTATTAGCTGTAGGTATTACTCCGATTTTAGGAAACTATGTAGACCACAAAGGTAAAGCTGCAACCATGCTCGTTGTCGGTTCTGTACTGCTTATCCTTTGCCACTTGACATTTGCATTTGTACTGCCGGCATTCAAAGACAATGCTATTGGCGGTATCATTATCGCTTATTTGACTATCTTGGTATTGGGAGCCAGTTTCTCATTGGTACCGGCATCATTATGGCCCAGTGTTCCTAAATTAGTTGACCCCAAAATCATCGGTAGTGCATATGCCCTTATCTTCTGGATTCAGAATATTGGTTTATGGTTATTCCCGCTATTAATTGGTAAAGTACTTGACAAAACCAATCCTCAGCTCGTTGCAGACTTGCAAAATGGCCTGATTACACCGGAAGAGGCTGCTGTTTCATACAACTATACAGCTCCGCTTGTAATGCTCGCTTGCTTGGGTGTAGCAGCATTGGTATTGGGCTTCGTTCTGAAGGCTGTTGACAAGAAAAAAGGTCTGGGCCTTGAACTTCCTAATATTCAAGACTAATTTTAATAATACTGTATCAGGAATCACTGTGATTCCTGGTACAGTCTTTTTTAATAAATATATCTCTATGACGCATTTCTTTTTTTTTTCTACTAACAATGATTAGCTGGGCAACACCAGCAAGTAACACTACTTCTACACTACAACAAAAACAACACAACCCTTGGGAAGACGAAACCTTTTTTGCCGAGAACAAAGAAAAAGGACATTCCACATTCATTCCTTACCGCACAGAAGCCGACATGCTGGCTGATGGGCAATTTTACAAAACACCCTGGACACCCCCTTTAAGTTCAGATTATTTACTTTTAAATGGTATCTGGAAATTTCATTTTGTTCCGGAACCGTCACAACGCCCCATCCAATTTTACAAAGACGACTTTGACATTTCATCTTGGGATTCTATTCCGGTTCCATCCAATTGGGAAATGCAAGGATACGACCGTCCTATCTATGCCAATGTAGAATACCCCCATGACAACAAGCCTCCCTACATTCAGGCCCGTCCTGGATTTAATGACGGAGGCAAGAACTACGGCATCAATCCAGTCGGGTCATACGTTCGTTTTTTTGACCTGCCTGCCAACTGGCAAAATCGCCGTGTATTTATCCATTTTGGAGGAATTTACAGCGCTGCCAAGATATACCTTAACGGTCATTACATTGGCTATACACAAGGCTCCAATAACGATGCAGAATTTGATTTGACAAAATACCTACGCGAAAAAAACAATCGTTTGGCAGTACAAGTATTCCGTTGGTCTGACGGATCATATCTCGAATGTCAGGATATGTTCCGCATGAGCGGAATCTTCCGGGATGTCTATCTTTACAACACCCCTTTGGCTGCTGTTCGCGATCACTATATAACAACCGATTTGCAAGAAAAAGACAATTGGCAATCAGGACAGATGAATATCCAATTGGCATTTGACAATCGCTCACATCTGAAGGGAAAACGCAATGTAAAAGTTCAACTTATCTCTCCAGAAGGTAAAAATATTGCAACCCAAGAGACAGAAATCACATTTACGACAAAAGATACCTTACTGGAAAAAACAGTAACCATTCCTCTTAACAATCTCCAATTGTGGACAGCAGAAACTCCAACACTCTACACTGTACACATCACCCAAAGTGACAATGGTCGGGAAGAAATGGCTTTTTCCACAAAATACGGATTCCGAAACATACAAATAAAAGGCTCACTTGTCTACATTAACGGCAAACGAGTATTCTTCAAGGGAGTCAATCGCCACGATACCCACCCTCTATATGGCCGTGCTGTGCCGACAGAATCCATGCTACAGGATATTTTACTCATGAAACGCAATAACATCAATACAATACGCACATCACACTATCCCAACGCTTCAAAAATGTACGCCATGTTTGATTACTACGGATTATATGTTGTAGATGAAGCGGATCTGGAAGACCACGCAAACCAATCCATCAGTAATATGCCTTCTTGGATTCCTGCATTTGTCGACCGGGTTGACAGAATGATTCTTCGCGACAGAAATCATCCTTCTGTTATTTTCTGGAGTCTGGGAAATGAAGCCGGAGAAGGAGAAAACATGGGAGCCTGCTATCAAACTGCAAAACAATTAGACAACCGTCCTATCCATTACGAAGGAACCTATTGCGGCACGCAGGTTGGTGGAGTACGCTTTAGCGACCTGCATTCCAAAATGTACCCAGGCATCAAATGGGTAAACGACCATGTAAACTCTGTAAAAAAGCCACTCTTCATCTGCGAATATGCCCATGCTATGGGAAATGCTATCGGTAACCTGAAGGAATATTGGAATGCGATAGAAGCAAGTAGTGCATGTATCGGTGGTGCTATCTGGGACTGGACTGATCAAGCCATATACGAACCACACGAAATCAAAAAAGGCATTTATAATCTTCACACAGGTTATGATTTCCCCGGTCCTCACCAGGGTAACTTCTGCTCAAACGGTATTGTCCCTGCCACTCGGGAAGCCTCTCCCAAACTGGCTGAAGTAAAAGCTGTTTACCAATATTTGGATTTCCGTTTAAATTCCAATGACTTACAACAACGTAAGGCAGAAGTATCTCTACGCAATAAATACAACTTTCTCTCGCTTGACAAATTCTATCTGCAATGGCAAACCGTAATCAACGGACATATCGTTGCTACAGATAGCATACCATTGCCTGCAACTCAACCAGCAGATTCAGTTGTTCTTTCCTTGCAACTCTCTTTCCATGACCGCATACAGAAAAGCGACGAAATTACGCTCAATTTATCTGTAAAGACAGTAGACAACAATTGCTGGGTTGATAAAGCACACACAGTAGCTACAGCACAGTATATCCTGAAAAATAGAGACCACCTTCCTGCTTGGACATACGAGCGCAACAAAGCTCTGAAAGTAACCTCTACAGACAGTCTTTACACCATTGCCAATCCAAACATCGAAGCTGTTTTTTCACGTACGACAGGACAACTCTGCAAACTGAACATCAAAGGCAAAGAAATCATTGCACAAGGACAAGGATTCTTATACGACAATCACAGATGGATAGAAAATGACCGATTCCAAAATACCGCCAACGGACTTGAAGCGACAGGTACCTGCATCATTGAAAAGCAAAAAGGTATCGTAACGGTCTCCACCACTCGCCAAGGCTCGCTCTGTTCCACAGAAATAACCTACACGATTTATCCTGACGGAGTATTGGACATAAATGCAGCGTTTAATCCGCAAACAGCAGACTTGCGTCGTTGTGGTCTTGTCTGCGGAATCAATCCAACCTTCTGCAATGTTGATTATTACGCTTACGGACCTATGGAAAATTATAACGACCGCAAAGAAGGCAGCACACTCGGCAGATACACCACTACTGTAAAGGATATGGTGGAACAATATGTCAAACCACAATCCATGGGCAACCGCGAAGGTTTAAGAAAATTAAAATTAACCGATGCCAACGGCTCCGGAGTACAAATCCAAACAGAAGGCAACGTATCTTTCTCGGCCCTCCCATACACAGATCAGGACTTAATGGAAAGCAAACACCTTTGGGAACTGGATAAACACTGGAAACGCCCTTACACAGTTCTTCATTTGGATGCAGCACATCGTGGAGTAGGAAATGCAAGTTGCGGACAAGATGTAGAAACCTTACCGCAATATCGTATTCCACAAGAAAAACTAAGCTATAAATTAAGAATCACTACATTATAAACCCACATGAATAGAATATATCCATTAATCGGTGTCACAGCACTATCGGCATTGGCTACCTCCTGTCATTCTGACAAAAAGAACAATACAGGACGATATAATATCGTCTACATCATGACAGACGACCACACGATGCAAATGATGAGTTGCTATGACAACCGCTATGTTGAAACCCCCAATATTGACCGCATCGCAGCAGATGGCATCCGTTTCACCAACAGTTTTGTAGCCAACTCTATCAGTGGTCCTAGCCGTGCTTGCATGATTACAGGCAAACACAGTCATGCAAACGGCTTTATTGACAATTCGACCAGCAGATTTGACGGCAGTCAGCAGACGATGCCTAAATTATTACAACAGGCCGGATATCAAACTGCGATGATTGGTAAATGGCACTTAGGCAGCATTCCTACCGGTTTTGATTTCTGGGAAATTCTTCCCGGACAGGGCGATTATTATAATCCGACCTTCATCAAAATGGACACAACAAAAGTTACGGAGGATGGCTACCTGACCAACATCATCACCGATAAAAGCATCCGCTGGCTAGAAGAACAAAGAGATCCAAACAAACCCTTCTGTCTCTTTGTCCATCATAAAGCCTGCCACCGCAATTGGCTGCCGGAGCTGAAATATCTGTCGCTCTATGAAGACAAGACTTTCCCACTGCCTGAAAACTTCTACGATACATACGAAGGACGCAAAGCAGCGGCAGCTCAAGAAATGAACATCTACGAAGACATGGATATCATGTACGACACAAAGATGTACCTGCCCGACCGTCCCTCTCGGCTAAAAGGAGCCTACGAAAGCTTTATCGGCCGTCTTCATCCTGAAGAACGCGCACAATATGATGCTTTCTATCAACCACTCATTGACACGTTCTATCACCGAAATCTTCAAGGTAAAGAACTGGCAGAATGGAAATACCAACGCTATATGCGCGACTATGCCAAAGTATTAAAATCCTTCGATGACAACATCGGTCGCCTGCTCGACTATCTCGAAGAAAATGATATGATGGACAACACCCTTATTGTCTATACCTCTGACCAAGGGTTCTATATGGGAGAGCATGGCTGGTTCGACAAGCGGTTCATGTACGAAGAATCCATGCGCACCCCGCTCATCATGCATCTCCCGGCAGAGTTCAAAAAGCGAGGAGACATCCCCCAGCTAGTACAGAACATTGACTATGCCCCCACCTTCCTTGAACTTGCCGGAGCACCCGTTCCTCAAGACATACAAGGCGTATCCCTGCTACCCCTGTTAAAAGGAGAACAACCCAAAGAATGGCGAAAATCCTTATACTACCATTATTATGAATATCCGGCAGAACACATGGTAAAACGCCATTATGGAGTACGCACAGAACGCTACAAACTCATCCATTTCTATAACGACATAGACGAATGGGAACTGTATGACTTGCAGAACGACCCTCATGAAATGAATAACCTCTACGGACAAAAAGGTTACGAAACCATCACGGACAGCCTTCGCACGGAATTAAAGCGTCTGCAACAACAATACAAAGTCCCCGTAGAATATATAAATTGAAAAACAAACTACGATGAACAGAATAACCAGATTATTTGGAATAAAATACCCCATCATCTCAGGCGGGATGGTATGGTGCAGCGGCTGGCGCCTAGCTTCTGCTGTCAGTAATAACGGGGGACTGGGACTTTTAGGAGCCGGTTCGATGCACCCGGAAACTCTTGTCGAGCACATCCGAAAAATGAAAAATGCCACAGACAAACCTTGGGGTGTCAATGTACCATTGCTCTATCCGGAAATAGACAAACTCATGAGCATATTGGTCGAAGAAGGTGTAAAAATCGTTTTCACCTCTGCCGGGAGTCCCAAAAAATGGACCCCCTATTTGAAATCACATGGAATCACAGTCGTCCATGTTGTCAGCAGTACAGCCTTTGCCTGCAAATGCGAAGAAGCAGGCTGTGATGCCATTGTTGCCGAAGGCTTTGAAGCCGGAGGGCACAATGGTCGTGAAGAGACCACCACGCTAACACTTATCCCCCATGTGGCAAGCCAATGCAACCTGCCACTGATTGCAGCAGGAGGTATCGCATCCGGCAAAGCCATGCTAGCCGCCATGCAACTGGGCGCTGAAGGCGTGCAAATCGGCAGCCGCTTTGCGGTTGCCACAGAATCCTCTGCACACCAACATTTCAAAGAACTGGTATGGAACACACCCGAAGGCGGCACCATGCTGGCATTAAAGAAAATAGCCCCGACCCGATTAATCAAAAACGAATTCTATAACCAAGTCAAAACTTTAGAAGATACCGGAGCCGATGTCGACCATTTAAAAGAACTGCTCGGTAAAGGACGTGCCAAACAGGGAATTTTCGAAGGCGATATGACTAATGGAGAACTGGAAATAGGACAAATTGCCTCCATGCTTCATCAGGAAGAGAGCGTTGCTGACATCATCCAAGACATCATAAAGGAATACAACACCTGTCTCCGGAATTGTCAGAATAGTCCCCTACTCCCAGAATAACACATTCAAAACAAACAACCGAATGATACAATTTACCCGTACCATATTAAACAACGGCTTGACTGTCATCTGCAACAATGACAAAAGTACCCCGTTCGTATCGGTCAACATCCTATACAAAGTGGGTTCACGTAATGAACAGCCGGAAAAGACAGGTTTTGCACACCTTTTTGAACACTTGATGTTCGGTGGTTCGCAAAATATCCCCGACTACGACCGACATGTACAGGCTGCCGGTGGAGACAGTAATGCCTACACGACCAATGATTTGACAAACTACTACATCACCATCCCCGCAGCGAATATAGAGACAGCCTTATGGTTGGAATCCGACCGTATGGCAGCTCTCAACTTCTCCCAGCATGCACTGGACGTACAGCGACAGGTGGTGATTGAAGAATTCAAACAGCGCTATCTCAACAACCCGTATGGAGACCTGTGGCTGAAACTCCGTCCGCTGGCATACAAAGTACACCCCTACCGCTGGGCCACAATCGGCATCTCGCCCGAACATATTGAGCGTGCCAGATTGGAAGATGTAGAAGCCTTTTTCCACCGCTATTACGCTCCGGACAATGCAATTATTGCCATCAGCGGCAATATAGAAGAAAATCGTGCCTTAGAACTTGTAACCAAATGGTTCGGTGACATTCCTCCCTCCCATGCAACTCCGCTCGTCATACCCCAGGAACCCGTCCAGACAGAGGAAAGACGTCTTATATCAGAAGGGAATGCCGTGCCGGCAGATGCCATATACAAAGTTTTCCACATGGGAAAAAGAGACAGCGATAATTTCTATGCCTGCGACATCATTTCAGACATATTGTCCAATGGCCAATCAGCCCGCCTCTATGTCAACCTGATAAAAAACAGCCGCCTGTTTTCCGGTATTGATGCCTATATCACCGGAGACATGGATCCCGGACTGTTCATTTTCAGCGGCAAACTATCAGAGGGAACAGATATTCGGCAGGCAGAGGCTGCCATTGACTCCGAAATAGAAAAATTCATCCGGGATTCCATCACAGAACGCGAACTTCAAAAGGTTATCAACAAAACCGAAGCCCGCATCTCGTATAGCGAAATCAACTATCAAAACAAAGCCTGCAATCTGGCTTTCTTTGAATTTCTGGGTGATATCAATCTCATCAATTCTGAATGTTCCCGCTATAACAACATAAACATCGAACAAATCAGAGAGACCGCCAAAGACATATTCCGGCGCGAAAACAGCTCTACTCTCTATTACCTGAAACAGCAATAACCTAAGAATTCCAATCATGATAAAAAGAGATATAGCCCCTGCTTTAACACCTCTATTCGAGCCCAATCTTTTGCCTTACCGACGATTCTCCTTGGACAACGGCATTGAAGTGGTGTACATCCACGACCCCTCACAGGAAGTGTTCAAAATAGATGTCGTCTTTGAAGCCGGAATATATTACCAGACACAACCTCTGGTTGCCTCCACCGCTATCAACATGCTCAACGAAGGCACCTCCCGGCACACGGCAGAAGAAATAGCCGATTTATTTGATTTTTATGGAGCCTATACAGACTTTAATTGCGGACTTAACAAATCCGAGTTAAGCCTGATATCCCTCACAAAATATGCCTCCCAAACTATCGGCATGTTGGCAGAACTATTGCTTGACAGTATTATTCCCGAAAAAGAATTGGACATATTCCTTACCAACAAACGTCAGGAGTTTCTGGTCAATCAGGAAAAGACCTCCTACATGGCAAGAAAAAAATTCTCCGAGGTATTTTTCGGCAGTAGTCATCCCTACTCAAATATTGTCAGAGACAGCGATTTTCTCAACGTCACCCGGATATTGGTACAGGATTTCTACCGACAACACATCCATGCGCAAAATTGCCGTATCATGATATGCGGCAATGTCAACGAACAGGTGTTGCAAACTGTTTCCGAACAATTCGGACAATTGAGCAAACCTTCCGCTTCCATAGCAGACCCGACACGCCCCTTTGCTCCAGAGCCAACCGGACGTTACCATGTCACTAAATCCAATGCCATGCAAACCAGCATCCGCATCGGTAAATCAGGAGTCCGTTTGCTGGAAGAAGATTATGCCGGATACATGCTGCTGAACACCATTTTGGGAGGATACTTCGGTTCGCGGCTCATGTCAAATATCCGCGAAGACAAAGGTTATACATACGGCATCAATTCTTTCAATGTATCCATGCCGCAAGGCAGCTATTGGTGCATTGCCGCAGATGTAAACAACGAATTCACAGATGCCACCATAGAGGAAACCTTCAAGGAAATCAACCGTCTGAAACAGGAGCCTGTAGGCAATGAAGAAATGGAACTTGTAAAAAATTTCCTACATGGCGATCTGCTACGCGAACTTGATGGCGTATTCTCCCAATCAGATGCACTCAAGCACAAACTCAATTATGCTACAGACAACCGCATCTATATTGACCTGATTCACCGAATCAAAAGATGCACCTCAGACGAACTTCTCCGTCTCGCAAACAAATACTGGAACACAGAAGAGATGTATATTGTCACTGCAGGGAAATGATTCCCCGCAGTGGCTAACTTTTAATATAACCGTTCCTCCTCCATAAAAGAAGCATCAAACCAAGCCGGACGGTAAATATCTTCAATAAAATGCTTGGACAAAACCACTGAAAGAATATTCTCTCGGGATTGATAACGGTAGTTTTCCCCTTCATTGATACGGTTAGCGGGATAAATAGTCCGTTGCAGGCAAGGGGCATCCAGACATGTAAAAAAACGACGGCTTGCCACATCGATATACAAACGCTTGTTCAAAGCTATGCCTAATCGTAATTTCACACCTTCTTGCTCTGTATGTTCTTTTACGACACACCATTCCAATTTAATCCGCTTGGGAATATTAAAATAGGTGCGGAAAAACTTAAATGAATTATACTCTTTGGTTTCCATACTTCAAATTTATATGTTACAAAAATAGTATAAATCCAGATTAACCTCTATCTTTTACTTTTCAAAATAAAAAAACGAGACTTCCTCCAGCAGAAGAAGCCTCGTTTTTTATTTAAGCCTAACGGTTATTCGTAAACTACAGTATAGCTGTAAGTATTTTTCTCACTGCGCAGCTTCACAGGTTCACTGTATTTGGTGTCGTATTTATATCCCATCTCAGGATGAAGAGGATTTTCCAACTCATTCCCAACATGGACTTCATAAGAACGCTCCCACAACTCATACGGCTCTTCATTTGGGTATATGCCACTGACTTCACTCTTCTCTGCTTTCTGTTCGATGGTGATGGTAATCACCGTATCGCCGCAGATAATGCGAATCTCTGCCTTACGGGTCTTGCCGGTGAAATTCTGTTTCAATGTCAGCGTAATCTCGGTCTGCGTACCCTTATCCAGAAATTTCTACTCACAAAACGTTCTATATATGGAACATTTTTAGTACATTTGTACTGTGAATGATATAAGCAATGAAATTGAAAACTAAATTCAAAGTAAAACTGTCAAGTGAAGCAGACACATTCCTTAACACTTTGCGCCAAGACGTTAAGGATAAAATCATCTACAATGTAGATAAGGTCGCCAACGGTCATGTAGACAAGGATTTATTCAAAAAATTGGAAAATACAGACATTTGGGAGTTTCGCACTCATTATAAAGGTATTCAATATCGTCTGTTAGCATTTTGGGACACTGACGCAGACACTCTAGTTATTGCTACACATGGATTTGTTAAGAAAACGCAAAAAACACCACACAAAGAAATAAATAAAGCAGAGGCTATTAGAATATTATATTTCAACTCCAAAAGTAAATAATATGGAAACTATCACATTTTACACTCTTGATGAAATCAAGGATAAACATATAGGTAAAGTAGGTACACCACATAGGGACAATTATGAAACAGAATTACAATCATTTCTAATTGGAGAAGCCATAAAAAAAGCCCGCAAGTCCCAAAATATGACCCAAGAGGAATTGGCTCAAAAAATCGGAGTCCAGCGGTCGCAAATATCCAAGATAGAAAGCGGACGCAACTTAACACTTTCCACAATTGCACGGGTATTTAAGGCAATGGGCATGAAAGCGTCTTTGAGCATTTCCGGTTTAGGAAGCATAACTCTTTAACATATACATACAAAAAAACGAGGCTCTCTCCAGCAAAAGAAGCCTCGTTTTTTATTTAAGCCTAACGGTTATTCGTAAACTACAGTATAGGTGTAAGTGCCTTTCTCGTCACTAAGCTTTTTCCATTTCTCGTTTTTGATTTCATATTTATACCCTCCCTCGGGCCATTCAGGATCATTCAATTCACTTCCCACATGAATTTCATGTGGAATTCATATGAGAGAAGTTTTACAATTGAATATCAACTATATAGAAAAAAATAACGGTACAAAAATCCTACTAAGAAAAAAAGGAAGCATAAAAGCCGTTTGGGGAATAGAACCGAATAAAAAAGTTTGTTTTTGGGATAAAAGATTTAACAAAAACTTAACACTTGAAGAATATTTTTATCTTTTGAAGGTATAGGTCGGAATGAAGCAAAAATCGCAAAGGACTTACAAGGGGATTATCTTTTACCGCTGAAAAACAGATTCTTAAACGCTTGGAGAGCCAATAGAGGTACAAAAAGAGGGAAAATGAGCCTTGAAATGCTGTTTTTTACCTATCAGTGAGAGCTTTTTATGGGAATTTCATTACCTTTGTATTTGGATTGGGGAAACCCTGTCCGAGACATAGAAATTAAGAAGCGTTATGCTTATCTTGTGAATTGGAAACGTAGGAAATTTCACAATTACACACAAGGGTGGCATAGTGGTTCTCACGCTATAGCGTGGGCTGCTATTACTACATTCGTGTGTACAGGTTTCCTACGACCTCCAATTCAGAACGTGGCATTTGCAGTTCCACGCTTCTGCGTAATTAACGGCTCAATTGGAACTAAAAGAGCCATTGGCATAAGAAGAAAATGAGAAAATTTTTAATCGCAATCACATTACTCTTTGTTGCTGTAATCAATACTATGGCACAAGAACACCTTTCCTTTAAAGGTATTCCTATTGAAGGAAGTATGACTGAATTTTGCCAAAAACTGAAAACGAAGGGCTTTACACAATTGGGGCGCGACAACAATGTGACGACATTCACAGGCGATTTTACAGGCAGACAGGCAACAGTCGGTGTCGGTGCGACAGATAATGGGAAAAGCGTTCACTCTGTTGTCGTTATATTCGATGAAAGTAGCGAATGGAATACTCTTGTGAATACTTATGACTATTATAAAGGCTTATATATTCGTAAGTATGGTGAGCCTTCTGCTTGCCGAGAACATAATCCGAGCCGTCAGGACAGCAATATTTCTCTCATGTACGAATTAGGACAAGGAACAGTTACTTATGCAAGTGCTTGGAATGTCACTGGAACTATTGAATTATCAATCGAGAAAGCTGGTTATTCTGACGGTGTTGTTATTATTCGATACCGTGATTCTCAAAATGTAGAAACCAAAATCCAAAAGGATTTGGAGGATATATAACAATAGGTGTTAAGCATACGAGCCTTGACTATTAGTTAAGGCTCACCTTGTTAACTAATAAATAAAGAATAATTATCATTGAATATGAAAAAATGGCTTATTTACGTGCTTGGTATAATCACAGGTGTTATACTCACATTTGCTTTCGCATTTTGCATTTATCTATCTAACAATTCGGGAATTATTGGACTTGAAATGTTTGAAGAACCCGGAGATTATATGGAATACTCACAATTTAGGGTGTTCCAAGTGGTAGAATCTGGGTGTGCATTAGCCCATGCCGATGACTCTTTTGGTGCAATAGTTTTTATTATACCAAATGAAACTCAACAGTTCTATGATGATCAAAAAATCGTTCTTAAAAACGATCAATGTGCTCAACATGTGGGAACTTATAAATACAACACCAAAATGGAAATAGAAAAAACAGTTCCGGCTATTAAAATAATTGACGGTGTAGAATTGCCGAAATCAAATAAAACAGTTTCAGCTAAAAATAATTCAGGAAAGACATTGTTTGACAAACCAGGAGATTGCGTAAGCCGGAAAAATTTTGAAGTGCAGGAGGTCTTGGAATCTGGTGATGCTATTGCACTGGAAATTAGAGAGACTATTAGGGGACATATATTTACTTCTGATTTAGAAGTCTTAATATTAGCTCAAGAGGGCAGCAATTTTTACAATAAACAAATAGTGAAAGCTCCTCATGGAAAATGCGCAAGACAAATTGGGAACTATAAGTATCAACCATATGAATATGGAGATACAAAAGTAATTCCTATAATTGCTTTCAAGTAAGCATTTGGGTCTTGCGATTTCATCATTCAAACATCCTGCATAGCGTTTATTAAATTATCGAATAATCATCAATGCCACTCACGTTTATCATATTCCCTATTTGTTTGATAATAGGTGTTGTCTATCTTGTTTATGTTAAACAAAAAGAACGGCAACTTATCGAACAGGTTACGCCCATTACTCGTGGCGAATGGTCGGAACGGAGAGTGGTACTGAATTTATTGAAAGGTGGTATTAATCCTAAAGCCATATTTCATGACTTGTATATTCAAAAACCGAATGGGGAATACACGCAAGTAGATGTAGCCGTTGCGACAAAAGCGGGCATTATTGTGTTTGAAGTCAAGGATTATAGCGGTTGGATTTTTGGTAACGAACATCAGAGGTATTGGACACAGTTATTGGCGTATGGTAAGGAAAAACATCGCTTCTATAATCCTGTTATGCAAAATTCCGGACATATTCAAGCCATTAGGCAATGTTTACCGCAAAATCCCGGCATTCCAATTTATTCTGTTATCGTATTCTTCGGGAATAGTGAGTTTAAGAATGTTACTTGTAATGCAAACAATACTTTTATAATATATCCTCGCTCTATACGTCAGGTAGTAGCCGAAATTTTGATGCAACCTAATGCTAATTATGGTAACAAATACGAAATAATGGATGTATTTGCTAAGGCAGTGCAAAACGGCAATGACCCGATGATTGTTTCTTCACAAATCAATTCTGCCGCATATTATGGTCGCAATACGCCTCAATCTACATATACTATATCTCTCAACTCATTATTCCGCTTCGGTAGGTTCTCGCACAGAAGAGGATTTTGGTAGTCCATTCATCATCAGAGTTTTTACATCTTTATTCCGTTATCTTGTCCTCTCTCAATCTTCCAATCATACTTACCCTCTGCCACATCGCCCACCTCATTGAGTGTGTGGCGATGTTTGATTTCATCAAAAGGCCGCCTGTGTTCCGCATAACTGATAGTGAGGAAAGGCTTGTCTGTCATATCCCAGCCATAGCCGGGCTGACCTGTTAAATTGTGTTCATTATGACGGTCCATTATCGAAGAAATTTAATTGCACGCTGTTGAAAACTGTTGCACGTTGTTGAAAGGTTGTCGTGCCGTGTGACCCCTCCCACGTGGTACAACTGCGGTACAAAAATACTCCAATAAGGACTAAACGCCAATAGCCGAATTTTCCGTTTATTAAAACATATTAGCTGTAAATCAATGTTTTACAACGCTCATTTTTGCAGCCGTTTGTCTCCGTTTTGACCTCTGAAACTCCATAATAATATTCCCACAATTCATAAGGGTCTTCATACGAAAACTTAGTCACAAATTTATCTCCGTCAAACTCGTATTTTATCTGTAGTGGAGTCTCCACTTCCGGCCATTTTGCCACCTTCTCGGTGCGCTTATACACCTTATTCGGCTCTGAATAATTCGGCATAGGCTCTTCCCATTCATCATCCTCACTATAACCGCCTACCTCCATCAGGCAATCCGAACCTTTATCCAACAAACCAATCTGGCATAAATTTCTTCCATATCATCCGACCCTATTTCATAGATAAACGCATTGAAATCGATATTTGTACCATTAGCCGGGTAACGATTAGGATACAATCTGTCTACAGGCAACTCCTCAACTTCTGATTCTCCTCTTTCAAAAAATTCAACCTTCGTCAATAATCCGTCAGTATAATAGAATTTATCATACCAACTCTCCTCACCTTCTTTGCCTGCCTCTGCCCACAATTTTTCCAGACGGCCGTCCGCAGTGTATCCCATCTTGGTAGCTTCCATGTCATACTCACCTGTCCTATTGCTATTTACCACATTACCTTGTTCATTCAAAGTAAGAATATACTTTTCGTTATATTCGGATTCATGTTTCTGTCCGTCACCGTCCAGACAATAATTTACACGATGATTGTTTACAGTAATTTCTCCGACAATATGATAGTCGAACATATAGGTATCCGTTTCATTTTCCAAATCAGAATCACACTCCCAAGTGGATACCACTTTCGCCACACGTCCCTGCTCGTCATAAGAATAGACCCAAGTCCCTTTTTCATTGTCAGGAAAAGGATTACCTTCCCCGCACTTTTGGGTATATGTAACCGACTCCACTCTTCTCAGCTTCTTGCCATCCTCTTTCTCTGCTTTCTGTTCGATGGTGATGGTAATCACCGTATCGCCGCAGATAATGCGAATCTCTGCCTTACGGGTCTTGCCGGTGAAATTCTGTTTCAATGTCAGCGTAATCGTATAGTCGCCTGCCTTGTCTCCACTGTATTGGCTCAATGCCAGCCAGTCAACTGTCGGAGCCACTGCCGCATCCGCTTTGGTTGACACCTCTTTCACTTCCGCCTTCCACGGACCCTGGGCTGTGAACTTGATACCCTCGTTCTTACCGCTTTTGTCGTTGGCATAAA
>CAJJNP010000052.1 GCA_905193145.1 uncultured Odoribacter sp.
AAAGTATATACCTATATTGAATATTAACAAACAACAAATTTATAATTAAAAAACATTACATCATGGCAAAGATTAGAGTGGGTATCAATGGATTTGGCCGTATCGGTCGTTTAGTTTTCCGTGCATCATTAACAAGAGATGACATTGAAGTCGTAGCGATCAACGACCCGAGCGACTTGGATTATTTGGTATACACACTGAAATATGATACCGTTCACGGACGTTTCAATGGCGATATCGAAATCAAGGACGGACAATTATATATTAACGGAAGACATATATTTATAACTTCTACCCGCGAACCGGAAGGATTAAAATGGGGAGAAGCCGGTGCTGATTATATTGTAGAATCAACCGGGCATTATTTGACCCGAGAATTGGCAGAAGCACATTTGAAAGCCGGAGCCAAACGTGTAATCATGTCGGCTCCTGCAAAAGACGACACTCCGCTGTTTGTGATGGGCGTTAACCACCAGACCTATGACGGATGTGACATCATTTCAAGTGCATCCTGTACGACCAACTGTCTGGCTCCCCTGACAAAAGTTATCAATGACAACTTCGGAGTAATCGAAGGCCTGATGACAACCGTACATGCTATTACAGCCACCCAACGCACCGTAGATGCACACTCTAAAAAACATTGGCGTCTGGGACGTGCTGCTTCCGGCAATATTATTCCATCGACAACCGGAGCTGCAAAAGCGGTAGGCAAGATAATTCCTGAACTGAACGGCAAACTTACCGGCATGTCTTTCCGTATACCGACATTGGATGTATCAGTCGTTGACGTAACTTTCCGTCTGGCGAAAGAAACGACTTATGAGGAAATAAAGGCTGCAGTAAAAAAAGCATCAGAGAACGAAATGAAAGGTATCATCGCCTACACGGAAGACGAAGTGGTTTCTTCCGACTTCATTGGCGATCCACATACCTGCATCTTCGATGCAAAAGCCGGAATTGCATTAAACAACAACTTCGTAAAACTGATTGCATGGTATGACAATGAATTTGGCTACTCTAACAAAATGCTTGATTTAGTGGCATATATGGACTCTGTAAAATAACCATTCATACATAAATCCATAACTAGCGAATCGTTGCAGGAAGTCCCTGCAACGATTTTTTTGTTTCATAATCACAATATGACATTCTGCTGATTTTTAAATCGTTTGAGTAGTTTTTTTGCCAGTTTTTTGCCCTAAACGGCATCAGCATGTACAAATTTATCGTACTTTTGGTGACAACAATAGATTTATTACACTTAAAAGCAATAAAAAAAATGGCAAAGATTAAAGTTGGTATTAACGGATTTGGTCGTATCGGCCGCTTGGTTTTCCGTGCAGCAATGACTAGAAATGACATTGAAATCGTAGGAATCAACGACCTGATTGACGTAGACTACATGGTATATATGTTGAAATATGACTCCATGCACGGACGTTTCAATGGAACTGTTGAGGCTAAAGACGGAAAATTAATCGTAAACGGCCAGGCTATCCGCGTAACAGCAGAAAAAGACCCAGCTAACTTGAAATGGGATGAAGTAGGAGCTGAATACGTTGTTGAATCAACCGGACTTTTCCTGACAAAAGAAAAAGCTGAAGCACACTTGAAAGCCGGTGCTAAACGTGTTGTAATGTCTGCTCCGTCAAAAGACGACACCCCGATGTTTGTAATGGGTGTGAACAACAATAAATATGCAGGCGAAACTATCGTTTCTAATGCTTCATGTACCACTAACTGTTTGGCTCCGCTGACTAAAGTAATCAATGATAAATTCGGTGTTATCGAAGGCTTGATGACTACAGTACACTCAACTACAGCAACTCAGAAAACCGTTGACGGTCCTTCTATGAAAGACTGGAGAGGCGGACGTGCTGCTGCCGGCAATATCATCCCTTCATCTACCGGTGCTGCTAAAGCTGTAGGTAAAGTAATTCCTGAATTGAACGGCAAATTGACAGGTATGGCTTTCCGCGTTCCGACTTTGGATGTTTCAGTAGTTGACGTAACTTTCCGTTTGGAAAAAGAAGCTTCATACGAAGAAATCAAAGCTGCTGTAAAAGAAGCTGCTGAAGGCGAAATGAAAGGTATTCTGGGATATACTGAAGATGAAGTTGTTTCTTCTGATTTCTTGGGAGATGCCCGCACTTCTATCTTCGATGCTAAAGCAGGTATCGCTTTGACTAAAAACTTTGTGAAATTGGTATCTTGGTACGACAACGAATGGGGATATTCAAACAAAGTATTGGAATTGATTGCTCACATGAACACTGTGAAATAATCCAATTAACTACATACAAAAAAGTCGTTGCAATTGCAACGACTTTTTTTTGTATCATCTTAAACAGCCATCCAACAAAAGAATCTCACTAGAAAAGGCACTGTAAAATCCACCACAAAGCCGTGAAAAATTGCAATAACGACATATTCCTTACCGGAAAAACGGGCTATAATAGGCAGTGTGGTATCCATTGTTGTTGCTCCTCCTGAACAAATGGGAGCCAATTTTCCAAACCAAACAACCAATAGCGGAGCCAGCAAAAGAGTTATCAATTCACGAATTATATTTGCAGCCAACGCTATCGTTCCCAATTCTGCACCTCTAAACTCGGTAATAAATATAGAAGATAATGAGTAATAAGCAAAACCGGATCCTACAGCCAGACAATCCCATACACTGCGTCCAGATAAAAGTATACTTACAGCAGCACTCCCGGCAAGCGTCCCGAAAATCGTAGCCAAAGGCACAAAAGCTATTTTCATATTTTGTTCCTTCAAAGCCTTCAAGGCTTTCGTATCGCTACCAATACTAATACCAACCAAAAACATTAGCACATAAAGTGCATACATACTGAAATCATTCTGCAACACCCAATCAGGCATAAAATGAAAACGAGCAAAAATGACTCCAATAATAAAGAAACCAATAATAATCAGACTACCACGCATAACTTAAAATCAAAAATAAACATGCAAAATCTATTCCTGCGATTTAGAAAAGAAGAAACGATAAACAACCCAAGCCAATATAACACTTCCCGCAATACCTCCCACACTCAATATAAATGCCTGCAAACCGATTGTATCCAGATTGTTCAAGATCGCATCATTCAAACCAACCGCCAGTCCCAACATAAATAACAATACCCAAATGGCAATGGTAATCAGGCGAGGAACAAAGCTTAAATTTTTATTCCTTAACAAATAACCGACCACTACACCACTCAGCATAATAGCAACAATTTTAAACATAATATCCAGTATTTATTTTATGCGCCAAAATTAGTATTAATTTCCTAATTTTGCAGCCAACATAAAAAGAGTAACTTTATGAAATCACTAAAAGGCTTAGCCCCGTCTTTTCTTTTGGTAATCATCTATTTCATTGTAGAAGAATTTTGGGGTCCAACCATCGGTTTATATGCAGCTATCGCATTAGGAGCTATTGAATTTATCACAACACGCATCCGAGAGAAAATATGGGATAAAATTGTCTTGTGGACAACCCTGCTTTTCTGTATTCCGGGAGTACTTGCCATTTATACAGAAGACACGGCACTTTCTAGAATACAACCCGCTATGATTGAAGTAATCTTATGCATTCTTATTGGCTTTTTTGCTTTTTCAAAGATTGACCTGACAGCCACTCTGCCGTCAGGATACCGCAAAGAGATGCACTTTTCGGAGAATCAAATAAAAACAATACGCCGAATGTTTCGGTTCTTATTCTATATCATCTGTACACATACTCTATGCTCATTTGCAGCCTTATTGTTTCTGCCCGAGCGAATAGCCGATTTTATCAGCAGTCCCCTACTCTACATCCTTATCGGCAGCTATTTTTTAACCTTGTTTATTCGCAATAAAATTATCATGCATAAAATGAAAAAAGAAGAATGGCTTCCGATTGTCAATGAAAAGGGTGAAGTAACAGGAAAAGCTCCCCGCAGTGTATGTCATTCCGGGAGCAAATTATTACATCCGGTTGTTCATCTTCACATTATCAACCAACAACATGAAGTGTTTCTACAAAAAAGAAGTATGAAAAAAGACTTACTCCCTGGGAGATGGGATACTGCCGTCGGAGGGCATATCGGCGTCAATGAAAAACTGGAAGATGCTCTCAAACGTGAAACATTCGAAGAATTAGGAATCACAAAACTGGAAGCACAATTTCTAGGTTCATATATTTGGGAAAGTCCACGCGAACGGGAATTGGTATTTTCATTTCTCTGCAAACACTATGACCACATCCAAATTGACAATGACGAAGTGGACGAAGGCCGGTTTTGGAGTGCACAGGAAATTAAAAATGCTGTTGACAAGGATCTCCTGACACCCAACTTTATTCACGAATACAAATTATTACTCAGTAAACTACCAGAACATAATAAAGGCGGTTTGTAACAAACCGCCTCATATTTATTCCCTCCAAAAGCACTTAAGCCAACAACTCTTTTACTTTAGCAGAGATTGCCTTGCCATCAGCCAGACCGGCCAATTTCTTAGTTGCTACACCCATCACTTTTCCCATTTCCTGCGGAGTTGTAGCACCTACTTCAGCAATAATTTCTTTTAATGCAACAGTCAATTCTTCTTCAGAGAGCTGCTTCGGCAAAAATTCTTCCAATACAGCAACTTGACCACTTTCTTGTTCATACAAATCTTCTCGTCCCTGTTCTTTGTAAATTTGAGCTGACTCTTTACCCTGTTTTGCCAGTTTCTGAATTAACTTGATACATTCTGCATCATCAATCTGATCTCCTGCCCCTGGTTTTGTCTTTGCTTCCAAAATCACCTTTTTAATATTGCGCATGGTTTCCAAACGTACTTTATCATGGGCTTTCATGGCATTCTTAATGCCTTCATTTACTTTTTCTTCAATTGTCATAATCATATATTTAAAAAAATCTATTCACAAAATAAACTCCAATGAGTTATAGTCCAAAATTAGCATTTATATTTCAAAACTCATTATCTCTCAACACGAATTTAACAGATAATATAAATTAACGCTCAAAATATCGGGTAACACAATATTTAAAGTAATTTTGCAACATATTCAATGACACTATGAAAACATTATTCCTGTTTTTCTCACTATGGATGTCCGTCTCTGTATTTGCAGAGGGACATACCTGTATAACAGAAACTTCCGCAGATTCTCTTATAAAAAGGCAATGGACAGAAAGGCAACTAAAACAATTTCAACGACAACACAGACGAGATTCCATCAGAGCCCATAAAAAGATGTGGGTCTCTATTTTAGGAGGTCCGTCATATACCCCGGAAGCATCTCTTGGCATAGGAGGTGCCATGCTGATGACTTTTCGCATGAATCAGCAAGACACTATCAGCCAACGGTCGTTTATTCCGGTAGGATTCAACATTTCAATTAACGGAACATTTGTTGCTGCCGGAGCTGGAACTCTATTCTTCAATGAAAATAAATTCCGCATCTATATCAAATACGGGTATCGTACAGAGCCTTCCAATTTTTATGGCATAGGCTATGATGAAATCAAAGCGGCCGAAAATTTAAACGATCTTTATGGAAAAGACTCCGTCACTTTTCATAAAGCAAACGTTCAGTTCTTTCCCCGCTTCGTTTGGGAAGTAAAGCCACATATCTATGTTGGAGCGTTACTAGATTTCAATTACAGCAAATCTAAAGAAATGCCGGAATGGATGGCACAAAATTCACAGATTCTCAAGTTCGGAAATAAATATCACAATATCGGTATCGGTGCTTTACTTCAATATGACACCCGCGACGACGTTGCCACACCTTTCTCTGGAATGTTTTTAAGCGCTATGGGTACCGTATATGGCAAATACCTGGGAGGTAACAATAATTATGAAATCATTGAATTGGAATATCGTCAATTCAAACAGGTATTCAAACGTCGAAGCACACTTGCCTGGACGGCTAAAACACAGATTAGTATGGACAATGTTCCCTATACAGAACTCCCGGGATTCGGTAATCCATTTGACCTGCGAGGCTACACCTGGGGAAAATACCGAGACAAATCAATGGCATATGGTATTGTCGAATACCGCCACATGTTTATGTCACAAGAAGCTTATGAACGTGGAGCTTTTTGGTCCAAATTCGGTGTCGTAGGCTGGGTCGGCACAGGAACAATAGGAAAAACACCTGCCGATTGGAACAAATGGAAACTTAATTATGGTGTTGGACTTCGAATCCAATTACAGCCCCGAAAGAATTTCCGACTTGATATAGGTAAAGAACCCGGACAAAAATGGGGTATATATATGAATATGACTGAAGCATTTTAATTGTAAAAATGACACATTCTTCCATATCCAAAAAAGCTATCTGGATGATAGCTTATCCGATTATATTCGGTAATTTAGCACAAACGCTCATCGCACTGACAGACACAGCATTTCTTGGGCGTGTCAGTAATATCGCTTTGGGAGCCTCCATGATGGCAGGTATATACTATTATGTCTATTCGACATTAGCATGGGGATTTTCCATCGGTATACAAATCATTGTAGCTCGTCGCTTGGGAGAAGGGCGTCTAGAACGAATCGGTGTAATATTTGAACACGGATTATTATTTGTTCTGCTACTATCTTCCTGTCTGTTTTTAGTACAACACAATTATAATGCAGACATTCTGGGAAAGATTGTACAATCGCCCAACATATACCGTGCATCTATGGAATACATGGACTACAGGCATTATGGTATTATATTTGTCTGTTTCAACTTTTTGTTTAGAGCCTTATATATCGGACTATCCAATACAAAAGTGATTGCATTTTCTACTGTATTAATGGCAGTTGTGAATATCTTTCTGGACTACACCTTGATTTTCGGCAAATGGGGATTTCCGGAAATGGGTATAGGAGGTGCTGCTCTCGCCTCTGTGTGTGCAGAAATATCTGCTCTGATATTCTTTACAGGCTACACTCTACTTCGTCTTCCCCTTAAAACGTATGCTTTATTTTGTTTTCATAAACTAGAAGGCTGGCTAATGAAAGCTGTGCTTAAATTGGCATTCCCTACTATGGTACAGAAACTACTATCTTTCGGCACTTGGTTTATATTTTTTACCTTTGTAGAACACATGGGGGAAGGACCTATTGCAGAATCCGGCATTATCCGCAGCGTATACATGCTCATCATGATACCAGTGTTCGCTTTTGGAGCGACTGCAAACACCCTAACCAGCCGACTAATTGGAGAAGGCAAACAACAAGAAGTCATGCCTACACTATTCAAAACTATAGGACAAGGCTTAGTTACTATTTTACCTGTTTTAATTTGCTGTCTGTTACTCCCTCAAACAGTGCTATCTATCTATACGAATGACACATCTTTAATTACAGCCTCCATACCCTCTCTGTTTGTCATCTGCGGAGCTGCCGTTGCCATGGGAATCGGAGTGCCATTTTTTGAGGCAGTTTCAGGTACTGGCAACACCATATATGCTCTTATATTGGAAACCGGGGTACTGATTGTATATACCTTTTCAATTTGGTTTTTTGCATCATATATCGGCACTCATGTAGCCCTTGTTTGGACAAGTGAAATCACCTATGGATTGCTAATCGGAATCGTATCTTATTTTTACATACGTTATTCAGCCTGGCATAAAAAGAGAATCTAAGACTCTCTTTTTAGCGCTTGGCTTATTCTTTCCAAACCTTGTTGCACAACCTTACGCGGACATCCGATATTCATACGCCTGAATCCTCGTCCCTCTTCTCCAAATGTCAAACCATCATTCAAAGCAATCTTACCTTTTTGCAATAAACGCCTTCCACACTCTTCGTGTGTCAATCCTGTTTCATTGAAATCCAACCACAATAAGAAAGATCCCTCCGGACGATACATCTTCACTTCCGGTAGCTCGCTATCCAAATAATTTTCGACAATATCAATATTAACATTAATATACCGCAACATCTCATCCAACCATGCATCGCCACAACGATAAGCAGCTTTCAAAGCAACGTGCCCGAAAATATTTCCCGAATCCAAATGCAACGAAAACAATTCCCGATTATAACGCTCTAAAAGCTTTGGATTGGAAGCTATGACTACAGAATTCATCATACCTGCTATATTGAACGTTTTACTCGGAGCCATTGCCGTCAATGTACGTTCTGCTATTTCCGGGGATACGGATGCCATCACAGTATGCTGGAAACCAGGTAATGTCAAATCAGCATGAATTTCATCCGACAATATCAACACGTCATACTTACAGCACAAATCTCCTACTTTTTTTAACTCTTCTCTAGTCCATTCCCTACCCACCGGATTATGAGAATTACATAAAATCATCATTTTCACACCACTCTTCAACCCTGTTTCAAGATTATCCCAATCTATCCCATATCGTCCATTCTCCCTATGCAAGGAACTACATACCAACTCTCTGGCATTTCCTTGTACGACTGAAAAAAATGGCGGATACACCGGAGTCATAATTAAAATCTTATCACCTACCCTTGTAAATGCCCTTACTGCAAGAGCCAATGCTGTCACTACCCCTGGACTAGAGGAGAGCCATGAAGTTTCAACTTTCCATCCGTGTCTTCTATCCACCCACCCACAAAAAGCTTTTTTTCCTTCCTGCGAACGAAATGTATAACCATAAACACCTCGATTGCCACACTCTAACACAGCCTCCTTTATACAAGGAGCCACCTCAAAATCCATATCTGCGACCCACATGGGTAACACGTCCGAACAACCGAATTCCTCATATACTCCGTCATATTTCACACTATCTGTATCACAACGGTCTATTATTTTATCAAAATCAAACATAAGCAATTATTTATAAGTTTCAAATATTGACGAAATATACAAAAAAAAATACTGACAGAAATATTTTCCCACCAGTATTTAAATTTATATCAAACATTTATTTATTTCTCCAACAATTCCTTTACCGTCTTGATCATTTGCTCTCCACGCAATCCTTTCGCTTTAATCGTACCATCCGGAGCAATTAAAAATATTGCAGGAATTCCATGCACATTATAACCTTTAGGAGCCGGACCATCCAACGCTTTCAAATCACATAACACGGTCCAAGGCAACGGATGTGTTTTCATATCATTTAACCAGGTATCTTTGTCCTTATCCACATATATGGTAAACATCTCGAAATCTTTACCCTTGGTTTCTTTATAAAGTTGCTGTAAAAATGGAATTTCCTTCTTACACCAGCCACACCATGAAGCGGTGAATTCTACCAGAACATATTTACCCCGATAATCGGATAGTTTAAAAATTTTCCCGTTAGCATCCGGCAATTCAAAATCAAACGCAACAGCTCCGATACCGACTTTCTTTTCACGAGCTAAATCAGCTGATAGATGCTTGACATAAGGGTCATCATATTGTGAAGAATCCAAAGCTGTCAATAATTCCTCCAGCATAGCAGGACGAGTCACATTAAAATTAGAAAAGATGACATAAGGAATCGCACTGTTGGTAGCATAATTCTCGGCACTCAATACATGTTCCTTAACCTTCTCATAAGCTGCATTATACTCATCAGTCAAGGCTTCATAAAGTTGTTTGTCTGTTTTAAAAGCCTCGCTTCTTTTTTGCTGCACCTGATTAAATGCCGTAAATACAGGGTCGCCCTGCTCCATTATCCGATTAAAAGCATCGTTAGCCTTACCACCCTCTATTTTCATGGAAGACAAATCTTTCATACTACCGGTTATCTTGATATCACTATTATCCATCAAGATACCAAAACTACCCAGAAAATCTCCGCCTTTCATTATAGAAAACACCATCATTTCCGGATGCTCCAGCTTGCCGGTATAGGTAAATTTTCCATCCACTACTTCAATGGTATCAATGAACCAGGATTTCATCACCGGAACATTTTCACTGACCATCAACTGAAAATTTTCAGTCGCATCCGCTAACTCTCCTTTAATTGTAAAGCCTTCGCTCTTAGGTGTACAGGAGGCTACCCCCAAAGCAAGTAGCACACCTGACAACATCATCCATTTTTTCATATCAATTAATTCATTCCACTTATCAATAACTGATTACCAACTTTATAAAGGATATCTTTTACTTTTCCTTCCACGGTATAGTACTTTCCTCCCTTAATCTCTCCGCCACCGATGTAAGACACATCTGCCACACCAAAATCACTGGTACCATTGCCATTGTCAAAGGCAATACCCAACTCCATTTGATTAAGACGATTCATGCCAATTTCTACAATCGGTTTGTCATAAGTCTTCAATAACCTCAAAGACATCGCCGCATGGTCAAAAGCATATAAATTATTTCCGGTTGCAATATACAAAATATTACCCTTATCGCAATAAGCAAAACGTGTATTCGCATTGATAATATTACCTCCCCATACAACAGGATTACCCTCAGTATCCCTAACTGGCATCTGCATCATCGACATATAAGCGAAACTACCTGTTAACATTTTGGGCATAACTTGGAAATTCATCACTTGTACTTTTCCATCTTTATCCTTCATAAATGTTACATAAGTATCAAAGGTCCCCTCTACATCATTAAAGATAGCAACTGTTCCTCCATCTATCCAAGTCAATCCCGTATTCACCATACTAAAACCACCTGCCATATCCGCAGCCGGATTTAAGGTCAAAACTTCACCGTCAGCAAATTGAACAAAACTGCCGGATACATTGTCAAAACCCAAAAGATAATCTCCCAAAATTATATTTCCACGCAAAATAGCAGGAGCTAATTTATAATTGCCTCCATTATAAGCATACGGAATATTGGAATACTCTCCATCCTGAAATGACATACCATCATACAGCGCGCGCGTATACACCTTACCATTGCTAATAAGATAATCAAAACCCTCTCCTGTTTCTACAGAAGGCATACTTTCATAAGCTTCCGGTCTGAAATCTGCCGGAGTAGCATTAACAAATTCATCCTTCGTATAAATCACTCGCTCAAAGCTATCACCATCCAACTCTACAGAATAACCAGGACCTTCAGAGCAAGCCACAAATACCTGACCGGTCAAAGCTGTGACAGAGGGTTCAAAAGGACTCAAAAAATGCTCCACCAGACGAGTTGCTCCCTTACTTAAATGCTCCTGATTAATGTCATTGTAAATATCCGCATAAAAACGACCGTCGCCATCTCTAAAATATCCCAATACCGAATGTTCCTCCTGCTCTGACAGAATCATCCATCCCTGAGAGAATTCAGATTTCACTGTAACCGTAAAAGGTACAATTGTCCGGACACCATTTGATAAATCCGTCACCACATACTCTGCAGGCATATTTTCTTTCAACGGGAAAGAAACAGTCACATCCAAGTCCTTGGTGGTGGCAATCGTATCTCCATTCACCTTCCACAAATAAGCCACCTCTTCCGGTGTATCCAATGAATACTCAATCTCTACAGGTACATTCCATTTATCCCCCAAATATAGTGTATATGAATACCCTATTCCGCTGATTTTTGCATCCGACAAAGGTTTGTAATCAATATTTCCCTTATCCTTGTAGCAACCTGTCAATAATACTGCCGCTACCAAACCAAAATATATAAATAACTTGTTCATCATATTATCGTCTTAGCTGTTATCCTTTCATTGCCACTTCCATCGGACCGTTTACGTCCTCCCTTGGATTCTCTTTCAACCAATACTTAAACTTCAGAATCAAGGCTCGCACCTCTGACTGACTCAAATCCTCTCTATGCTTGTAATCCAAATCAGACACTTGGGTACACTCATAAAATGCCTTATATTTCAAATCACTGTATGTACCTAATCCTGAAGTAAGATGCCATTGATCCCACCATGCAGGCTGAGAAATCTTATTGGTTATCATTACCCTTGCTTTTACTCGCTCAGGCATGCCCGGTAAAAAGTCAGCAGAAGGCAACAATTCAAAAACAGCCACTGCTTCATGATTTTCTGCTTTAGGACGCAAAACTTTAATCTGCAAAGTGTCAGTAACGCGATTCGCGCCAAACACCAACTTACCCTCCGGCAATACAAAATCATCACCCAGCGAAGCCGTGCTTTCATTGCCGACAAACCCAATCTTATATTCCCGGTCTTCTCCTACCACCGGAGCAATAATTTCCAACGGCAATTTTACAATACCTTCATCTTCCTGAGCAAAGAAGAAAGAGAAGGTTGTAATATTCGAAGTATCCTGGCTGAAATAAATATAATTATCAGCATCATAACCGGAGTAGTCACTCTTCGAACAAGCCGTCAACAGGACACATACACCCAGTAATATATATAAAATGCTTTTCATCATCTCGTATTTTTATATTCAACAATTCCTAAGGTTGCACTCTATCGCCAAATTCAACTTCAGTTGATGGCAAGGGGAAAGTATATTTCTCTATCGGCATATCTATTACCTCATTGCCTCGTTTGATTTTAGCCAAATTACGCTGCTTATACCAATAAAACAACTGACCTTCACCCAACAGCTCTCTCTTCGCCTCCAGTAAAGTCTCATCCTGCAATTGTTCAAACGAATAACCGGTCATATTCATCGAAACGCCACGATTGGTCTTCAGCTCGCTCAAACGGCTGATGGCTTTCGTTTTATCTGTAGCATATCCTGCCTCTGCAGCAATGATATACATCTCTGACATACGCAACATCGGTAATTTATTGTTAGTATTAGCTGCGTTTTCACTCAAGCGGGCATATTTCAAAGAAGCAGTCTTATCTTCTTCTGCAGCATTTTCCAATAAATAAAGACGAAAATCTCCTTTAGAATAAAAGGAACTATTATTAACAATACGGAAAGCAGTATTAGCAGAGTTGCTCAAACTGAACCAACGGTCTACAACCTTAACATCGTTCAATGCAAACAACAACTCGTTCATTTGCTGCACATCACGACTTGCCTGAGGATTCTTAAAAGCAGTTTCCGACGTAAACTGAAAATAACCTTCTTCCTTTGCTGTAATCACCTGCTCTGCATAAGCAGCTGCCTCGCTGTTACTACCGATATAAAAATGCACCCTCGCCAACAATCCCAATACAGCATAATAATTCATACGATAACCACGATATGACAAGAACAAATCGCTGGCTTCCTGAGGAGAATTAAAATGATTGTCCATCACCTTATAGCCTCCTTCCAACACCGGATCAATGCCATTCAGCAGATTCTTTGCAGAATCCAGATCAGCCACCACTTTACGGATAACCTCCTCACCTTTAAGCTGTGCATGAATCTTTTTGGTAAATGAATCGGCATAGGGGATTGTCAATACATCTTTCGCTTTTCCCCATGACGGAGCAAACATTCGGAACAAATCAAAATGCAAATAAGCACGCAACGCCAAAGCCTCTCCTTTTATCAGACGATATTTATTACCCTCAAAGAAAGAAGATTCTTTCCCGTCCAATGCCTCCAACAACACATTGCAGTTAGCAATTGAATTATAACAATCCAACCAAGTCTGACGCGAATGGTTCAAAAACTGCTCATGCGTATAATTAAGCTGGGAAATATAATAATATCCGTGATCCTGATTTTTATAAATATTATAATACTGCCCCACAACATCCATCATACCGAAAGTCATATCCTGACCATACATACTCTCACGAGTCATAGAGGTATAAATTCCCAACAAAACGTGCTCGAATCCTTCCGGATTAGAAAACATCTGCTCTTCGTTCACCTGAGCCTGCGGAGTGACATCCAGCCAACTGCAACTTGTTGACATGCCACCTATCAGCAGAGCTACAATAATCGATTTATATTTCTGATACAATTGTTTCATAATCTATCTTCATTTATTACTTAAAACTGAACCTGAAGTCCAAAATTGAATGTACGGGCAAATGGATAATCCAATCCACGTTCTCTCTTTACATTAGCCACTCTGAAAAGATCCTCCATCATGAAAGTCAATTTCAATCTGTCCATAAAACAGTTTTTCAACATCTCTTTTGAAAAAGTATAAGACAATGATATTGATTTCATCTCCAAAGAATTTTCATCTTCCACAAAGCGAGAAGTCACCTGAGTCACAGAATTATCCTTAATATCTTTAAAGAATGCCTTGTCTCCCGGTTTGGTCCATCTGTCTGACAATACCCGTTTATCTACATTGAAACGCAAGTTGGCATTCTCAACCCGGTCAACCAAGGTCGAGTTATAAACCTGTCCTCCACACTGATACAAAAAGTTCAAACTCAAATTAAATCCTTTATAGTCACCGTTCAAACCGAACGAACCGGATACTTTAGGCTCTGTATCTCCACATACAAATTTATCCAAAGCATTCCAAGTATAAGTTGTATTACCAAAGCGGTCCAAATAAACCTCTTTACCGTTTGCCGGATTGATTCCTAAAGAACGGACTGCATAAATAGCCGTTGTTGACTGTCCTTCCTTAAATTGAACCCGCGGTTTTCTGGATTCTTCTGCACTGGAAGCCTGGTCTTTATCTATACTATCATTATAGCTCTGCAAGCCCTGAGAAATCTCTTTAATAACATTCTTGTTATGAGCAATAGTAGCATATAAACTGATATTCAAATCTTTCGTACGAATTGGCCAACCCCGTAATGACAACTCATAACCCATATTCTCCAACACGCCCAAATTATCTTTATAAGTCTCAAAACCATTAGACAAAGGCAGAGTAATATCAGACAACAAGTCTTTTGTCTTCTTATAGTAATAAGTAGCGTCAAAACTAATCCGGCTATCCAAAAACTGGATTTCAAAATTCGCATCGTAACTGGTTGTCTTTTCCCATGAAAGGTCTTTATTACCCATACCCACCAAAGTAGCACCTACACCATTGGCATACCACTGACCTTTGTAGTATTGGAACATTGTCTGAGCCTGATACGGTTCAAAAGAAGCCTTACCCAACGAACCGACATTAAAGGACAATTTCAAATGATTGACTATCGATTTTGCCGATTCAAAAAAGCTTTCGTTGTGGACATTCCAACCGATACCTGCCGACCAGAAAGGAGCCACTCTCTTGTCCGAACCGAATTGAGAAGAGCCATCCAAACGTCCTGAGACATCTACCATATAAATATTATTCCAAGTATAGTTGACATTCAAAAATGCGCCCAACAATCTGGAAACCCCTTCGGTTCCTTCTGCTGTCTGATTTTCAAACTCCTTACCAAACGAGATATAATCCATACTGCCGGAGGGGAAACCGATAACGCTATATCCCTCATTCGAAAATTTATCCTGTATTAAGTTTCCACCCAAAGCTCCGTTCAAGAAATGGTTTCCGAACTGTCCGCTATAAGTCAACACCAAATTCGCATCCACATTCGAACTGCGCTGGTCATACACATAGGCACGTCCTTTTTTCAGTACACCGTCTCCTGTCTGGTAATCACTTCCGCTATAAACTCCTGATCTCGGATCTTTAAATTCCTTATTATTGTCACGACGCTCTGTATAAGCAACTCGTCCCTTCATACGCCAGTGATCATTAATAAACCAGTCAATATCAAAATTATCTGCCCACTCCATATAATCCGAAGCAATCTGATTATTCAACGAAGCCTCATACAACGGATTCTTCAATGGTTGAGAATAAGCCATATGAGTAGCATAAACTTGTTGCAACTTACCATCTGCATTATAAGGAGAATAATAGGGATTAGCCTCTGCATATTCTCTAAAAGTACCATAAGGAGATTCCTTCGATTTCACTTTATCGACAGACAACTTGTTGCGGAATAAAAACTTATCGTTCAAATTGTACGACAATACAAATCCCAATCCGACACGGTCACGGGCAGACTCCTTCATGACACCCGGATTTCCCTGATAACTTAAATCAATTCCATAACGGACAGCTTCATCACCACCTTCCACATACAACGTATGTCTATGACCTACAGCGGTACGCAAAGGCTGAGACAACCAATAAGTATCAATACCTTGCTGCACATTTTTATAACGCTCAGCATAATCCAAATCCAATAATTGCTGATATTTCGGATCAGAATGAGTATATCTGCCGGCCAACGACTCAGCCTCCAGCTTTCCCTTGGCATCCAACAAATGATAATCCGACAAATCCGGGGCGGCAACAGACAAATTCAGACTATAAGAAACTGTCAGTTCTCCAGATTTAGGAGCCTTCGTCGTGACAACAACCACACCATTGGCAGCACGCGAACCATAAATAGCCGTTGCAGAAGCATCCTTCAAAATAGTGACACTCTCTACACGATCCATATTCAAGTCGAAAATCTTCTCAACACTCACCTCATAACCATCCAAGATAAAAGTAGGCAAGTTAGGGTCATTCTTCAAATTAGATTCAGACAAAGCCTCTGTTCCAAAACCGGAATTACCACGAATACGGAAATTAGGTAATGAATTAGGATTAGAACCCAATTCTGTATTTTCCTTCAGGCGGAAAGAAGGGTCGAACACCTGCAAAGCAGTCAACAGATTATTGGAAGAGACCTTAGCCAATTCATCTTTGGTCACTGCCACCACATTACCGGTAAAACTGGATTTGTTTTTTGTAAAGTAACCGTTTACCACCACCTCTTCCATCTCTTCGGCATCCTCCTCCATTACAATCGTCAATTTCTGTTCTCCTTTATAAGGCACCTCTTTTGTCTTCATTCCGACAAATGAAAACACCAGAACTACCTGCTGGCCTTCAGGAATAGACAATGTAAACTTACCGTCGATATCTGTAGCAGCACCTAACGTGGTACCTTTCAACAATACAGACACACCCGGCAAGAATTCCCCCGTTTTGTCCTTAACAACACCTTCAATTTTAATCATCTCAGGAGCCTGAGCCTGCACACCGGCTCTGTTCAAGACAATCACATTATCTATCAGTTTCCATGACAATCCGCTATTTTTCAAACAGATATTCAAGATTTCAGTGATAGGCTTGTTTGCTCCGGAAATAGAAACCTTATTCAAATTGGCAATCAACTCATTATTATACATAAACGTATAATTAGATGACTGCTCAATCAAATCGAACACCTCTGTGACAGAAGCATCCTTCACATTTAAAGATATGGCACCCTCCTGAGCCCTTACTCCGGCACTAACATGGAGAATACCCACCAATAATAACAAACAGGTCAATTTCATCACCCTCAAACTTTTTTTTAGCGTACGATTCCATAGGAAGCGTAATTGTTGTTTTTTTTTCATAGATTTGTTCGTGTTTTAATAAAACATTTCTACCTGGGTCGTTGGGAAGTTGCGGTTCCCGGCGACCTTTCTATTTATACTGATTTTAATTTATTTTACTTCTCAAAAACCTTTAATGTCTTTCCCTTTAGCTCAAAACCCACCATTCCGGTTTCTTCCCAAAAATGCAGTAATTTCCCCACATCGGCATGCTTTCGAATATTACCTGTAAAATGCAAGTCTTTCACCTGCTCATTCTGGTAAAACACCTGTAAATCATACCACCGAGCCAACACCGTCAAAGCATCTTCCAAACGACGGTTGCGAAAAATAAAAATTCCGTCTTTCCAGGATGTAAACTCGCGGACATCTACAGAGGCTACTGCCACCCTACCATCCTCCACGACTCCTTGCTCGCCAGGTTTTAAACGGTATTTTCCCTGTTCCAGCGCCAACTCCACAGCACCTTCTACCAAGGTTGTTATATTCCGTTGCTCATAAGTATTCACATTAAATGAAGTCCCCAACACTTTAACCATACTGTTACTCATCTTAACAACAAACGGCCATTTTGCATCATGAGCCACTTCAAAAAAAGCTTCTCCATGCACCTCAACCATTCTTTCCCGCTTGTCGAAAGCCGAAGGAAACACCAGATACGTATCAGCATTCAACCAAACCTTAGTTCCGTCAGACAAAACAATCTGATATTCTCCTCCACGAGGCACTACAACACGATTCATTTTAGCCTGTTGCTGTTCAACCGTTTGTGCACTAAACTTCAATCCATCCCTTGCTTCTGCAAATTTTCCTCCTTCAAATTCTCCCTGCTTCAAATCCAAAGAATCGCCCAAAGCCAAACGCTCACCATTAGCCAACTCCACAACAACCCGTGTTTCTGCATTCTGCAATTCTGTTTTCCCGGCATCCGCCAATTCCACCTTTTGATATTCTCTATTTAACAGCAACCAATAAGCTCCTGCTATAACAGCAATCATCGCAGCATAGCGAACGGCTTTTCTCAAAAAGAGCCACTTTTCTTTCTTAAACTCACATTGACATTTAATTTCAGCCCA
>CAJJNP010000053.1 GCA_905193145.1 uncultured Odoribacter sp.
AGCAAAATCATGCCTGCGCACGTACCCCATACAGGCAATCCTTCCAATATCCTTTGCCGCAAAGGTTCCATCATCCCAGTACGATTCAATAATTTACCCATAGTAGTGCTCTCTCCTCCCGGCAATATAATACCATCCAGTTCTGACAACTGCTCAGGATAGCGCACAACCACTGGTTCATGCCCTATAGCTGCAATATGTTGCTGATGTTCAACAAATGCTCCTTGAAATCCCAATATTCCAATTTTCATTATATTCATTTTAAGTTTAAAAAAAGAGTGCCGAAGCACTCTCTTTTTTATTACCATCCTCTTTCTGCGTATTTGTTTTCAAGAGTTTTGATTTCCAGTCCGGACATCGCTTCTCCCAAGTTTTCAGACAACTCTGCCAATTTAACCGGGTCATTGTAGTAAGTCACAGCCTGAACAATTGCTTTAGCACGTTTTTCAGGATCACCAGACTTGAAGATTCCAGAACCTACAAACACACCTTCAGAACCCAACTGCATCATCAAAGCAGCGTCAGCAGGAGTTGCGATACCACCTGCAGCAAAGTTCACAACCGGCAATTTCCCGTTTTCATGCACATATTTTACTAATTCAAACGGTGCGCAGAATTCTTTTGCCAAGCTCATCAATTCTTCCGGTCCAGCATTTTTAACACGGCGCATATCATCGTTAATCTGACGCATGTGTGTCACAGCCTCAACCACATTACCAGTTCCTGCCTCACCTTTTGTACGAATCATAGCCGCACCTTCACCAATTCTACGCAATGCTTCACCCAAATTACGAGCGCCACAAACAAAAGGAACTTTAAAAGCAGTTTTATCAACATGATACATTTCGTCTGCAGGAGTCAACACTTCACTTTCATCGATAAAATCAATACCGATAGCTTCCAAAATCTGAGCTTCTACAAAATGACCAATTCTTACTTTTGCCATTACAGGAATGGATACTGCCTTCTGTATAGCTTTAATCATCTGAGGATCAGACATACGAGCAACACCACCATCACGGCGGATGTCTGCCGGTACACGCTCCAGTGCCATTACAGCACATGCACCTGCAGCCTCTGCAATTTTTGCCTGCTCTGCATTCGTTACATCCATAATAACTCCGCCCTTAAGCATTTGGGCCAGATTCTTGTTTAATTCATATTTTCCCATGATATAGTAAAATTTTAACTTAAAAGTTTATTAAACATTACGATTAAATCACTCAAATCCAAATACAATATTTTTAGAATATTCTTCTCCAGGTTTCAATAACGTGGAAGGGAATTCCAAATGATTGGGCGAGTCAGGAAAGTATTGCGCCTCTAAAGCCACCCCTGCATAAGGACCATAATTCCGTCCTTTTTTTGCACCCTGTATATTCAGATAGCGACCAGTATAAATCTGCAATCCGGGATAATCTGAACATACATACATTTTTATCCCTGTCTCCTTACTTGCCAATTCTGCCATTCTTTTCATTTTTCCTGGCTGATTGAAAACGAAACAATCATCCAATCCTCCCTGATTATCTATTACGTGACAAAGAGCTCTAGGGTTTGTAAAATCATAATCCCCCTCTGCCAATACGAACGAACCATCCGGTATCAAATCATTTGTCTTTAAAAATTGATTTGTATACAATTTCAACAAATGAGACTTTATATCCTGACATTCGGGATTCAAATTAAAATAAGGATGATGTGTCAAGTTCACATAACAATTCTTATCTGTTGTCGCATGATAATGTATTTTCAACTCCCTGTCATCCACCGCAAACGTTATCTTAACATTCAAATTTCCAGGATATTCCTCTTCTCCATCCGGACTACAATAGCCCAAAGTAAGACTTTTCCCATCATAAGTGACAACATCCCATAACTTTTTATCAAAGCCACAGATACCTCCATGCAAATGATTCGCACCATTATTTACAGCCAATTGATATTTCACCCCATCAAGAAGAAATACTCCACCAGCGATTCTATTGGCATAGCGTCCAATTCCTGCTCCTAAATAAGCTCCCGATGCAGCATATTCTGATGTCATATAATCCTCTGCATTCTCCATCCCCAACAACACATCAACGAGATTGCCATTTTTATCCGGAACGAACATCCGAATTATCGTAGCTCCCCACCTAGAAATATGAACCTCTAGATATTTGCTTTTTAATGTGTATATTTCAGTCTTTTCCAACATATACTAAAATATTCTCACTTTTCTATCTACCAATTATTACATTTCGTAAGTAATAATGGTATCCTCGCCATTGCCAAGAATTGCCCACAAAGATATTCATTAAAACATAGAAACAAAGAGAAACAACTAAGAATAAAAAAATATCATTACTTTTGCGTATTATATAAACAATTACACACAAACAATAAAATATGGACATAAAAGAACTTGACAACAGATTTCGAGCTATTTACCAAAAACAAGCCGAACATGCTTTTTTTGCTCCAGGACGAGTTAATTTAATCGGAGAGCATACTGATTACAATGGAGGCCTTGTATTTCCTTGTGCACTCAGTTTTGGCACCTATCTTCTAATTTCTCCCCGAGGAGACGAACAAACATGCTTTCACAGCTTGAATTTTGATTTTTCAGTCACTATTAATGCAAACGCTTTCGTAGACAAACCTACAGAATGGATCAAATATCCCTTAGGAGTGATGAAGGAATTTGCAGACCGAGGCTTCAACCCTTGGGGATATGATGTTTTATATTATGGCAACATCCCTAATGGGGCTGGACTTTCCTCATCCGCATCCATAGAAGTCGTCACGGCAGTCATGCTAAACGAGATGACAGGAGCCGGTTTGGATATGGTGGAACTAGTAAAGATGTCCCAACATGCGGAAAACGATTACGTAGGTATGAATTGCGGAATCATGGATCAGTTTGCTGTCGGTATGGGGAAAGCCAACCATGCAATTGCTCTTGATTGTGCAACATTGAAGTACGAATATGTGCCTCTTATTATGGAAGGATACAAGTTGGTCATTGCAAATACTAATAAAAAAAGAGGATTGACAGATTCAAAATACAATGAACGACGTAGTGAGTGCGAAGAGGCTGTAGCAACTATTTCAAAAATACACCCTATTGAATTTTTATGCGAACTGGGCATGGATGAATTCAATCAATACAGCCATTTACTTACAAACAACACCATACTTCGTCGCGCTCGACATGCTGTCAGTGAACACCAACGTGTAATGCATGCTATTCAAGCTCTCAAAGAGGGAGAATTGAATAAATTCGGACAGTTGATGAACGAATCGCACAAATCACTGAAGGAAGATTATGAGGTTACAGGTATTGAGCTCGACACATTAGCAGAAGAAGGGCAATGTTTAGCGGGGGTACTAGGTTCCCGCATGACAGGAGCCGGATTTGGAGGTTGCACCGTGACTTTAATTGCAGAAGACAAAGTTAATAGCTATATAGAAAAAATCAGTCAACTATACAAAACTAAAACAAATCTTGAAGCAACCTTCTATATTGCAGATATAGGTAATGGAGCTTGTAAAATTTATTAATAAACAATTCCAAATATTATCATGAATCCAAGTTTTCATTTCATAGACTTTGCGATCCTCGGTGTGTATGCATTATTACTTATAGGAATCGGGCTATGGGTTTCCCGCACCAAAAAGGGACAAACAAAAACAGCAGAAGATTATTTTCTTGCCAGTAAAGCACTTCCCTGGTGGGCTATCGGCTCTTCATTAATCGCAGCCAATATCTCAGCAGAACAATTTATTGGAATGTCCGGTTCTGGTTTTGCCGGAGGATTAGCTATTGCTTCCTATGAATTCATGGCCGCACTGACTTTGATTATCGTCGGAAAATTCTTTTTACCCATTTTTATAAAACAAGGTATCTATACCATACCTGAATTTGTTGAGAGACGATTTTCCACAAACTTAAAAACTATACTTGCTGTTTTCTGGATTGCACTTTTCATCTTTGTAAACTTAACGTCAGTGCTTTTTCTTGGTGGTAAAGCAATTGACACCATAATCGGAGTTGGAGACGGAAGCATGGTCATTCCGGCCATTATAGCATTAGCTCTATTTGCTGCCGCCTACTCTCTCTATGGCGGACTTTCAGCTGTAGCCTGGACAGATATTATACAAGTAGCCTTATTAGTCATCGGCGGACTAATAACAACACTTATCGCCTTGCACTACGTAACTCCAGAAGGAGGTATTATAAATGGTATTTCTCATGTTGCAGATGTTGCTGGAAACAAATTTGACATGATCTTATCACGAGATCACAAAGAATACAACAACTTACCAGGAATTTATGTCCTAGTGGGAGGACTTTGGGTTGCTAATCTATACTATTGGGGATTCAACCAATATATCATCCAGCGCACCTTAGCTGCCAAATCTTTAAAAGAAGCTCAAAGAGGTATTGCCTTTGCTGCCTTTTTAAAAATGCTCATCCCATTTATTGTTGCTGTTCCAGGAATTGTTGCATGGGTTATGTATTCAGAGAACCTTCACGATGCACAAAAAGCTTTCCAAATTACCGGTTCAACCGCACTAAATAACGACAATGCTTATCCATGGCTAATCAGTACTTTCATTCCTGTTGGTTTAAAAGGCTTAGTGTTGGCAGCGTTGGCAGCAGCCATTGTTTCATCACTGGCCTCTATGCTTAATTCTACGTCAACAATCTTTACAATGGATATTTACAAGCCCTACATCAACAAGCAGGCTTCACAGACTCAATTAGTCAATATTGGACGTATCACAGCAGCAGTGGCTTTAATTGTTGCGGTATTATTAGCTCCACTTTTAGGAGGAATTGACCAAATGTTCCAATACATTCAAGAATACACCGGTCTTGTAAGTCCTGGTATTTTAGCCGTATTCATCATGGGACTATTCTGGAAGAAAGCGACCAACAAAGGAGCAATCTGGGGCGTATTGTTATCTATCCCGATTGCACTTGTGTTCAAGGTGCTACCACTAGAAATGCCATTTATGGACCAAATGTTCTACACCTGTCTTATCACCATGGCTATCATTTTCATGATTAGCTTGAGTACCTGCCCTACAGATGACGATCCTAAAGCAATAGCATTGACTGCCGACATGTTTAAGACAGATAAAGTCTTTAACATTTGTGCCTATATTATTTGCATTTTATTAGCCGTAATCTATGTTGTGTTTTTTTAATTAGAAAATCAGATAGAATAAACAAAGCGACTTCAAAAGAAGTCGCTTTGTTTATAGATAAGCTTTAAGCCACACTGTATTTTTTAATCCCTTTAATTTTTTCAGAGCCTTCGTTTTAACTTGGCGCACCCTTTCTGCAGTAAGACCTAATTCTCGTCCAATTTCCTCTAAAGACATTGGATTATAATCATCTAAACCATAATACATCTCCAATATCATAGCTTCTCTTTCAGACAACACAACAAACGAACGTTTCAAATCTTTTCGGAGAGAATCTTGATTAACGAAAGTTTCCGGCGTCTGTACATTGGACTCTATCGGCACATAGACATCCCCCAAAGCAACAGCATCCTCATCTTGGGTTAACGGAGCATCCATTGAAATCGGTTTGGAAGATATTTTCATATACTCTTTAACCTCCAAAGGCGACATATCCATTTGTGCAGCCAATTCTTCCGCCGTCGGTTCACGCTGATATTCCTGTTCCAAAGCACCGACACAGCGTGTTAATTTATTTATCATATTGATTTTATTCAAAGGCAACCGAATCAGGCGGGCATTCTCAGCAATAGCTTGGAGAATTGATTGACGAATCCACCATACCGCATAAGAGATAAATTTAAACCCTTTAGTTTCATCATAAGATTCAACCGCTTTCAATAGGCCTAAATTTCCTTCATTAATTAAATCACCTAATGTCAATCCATAATTCTGATATTGCTTTGCAACTGATACAACGAATCGTAAATTGCAAATGATTAACCTTTTGCGAGCCTCTATATCTCCATGATGAGCTTTTTGTGCAAGCTCTACCTCCTCTTCTGGAGTCAAAACGTTAATTTTACCTATCTCCTGAAGATATTTATCAATAGAATAGGACTCACGCCCTGTTATCTGTTTAGTTATCTTTAGTTGTCTCATATTGTAGGTTAAGGCGGTTAAAGCTAATAAATGAATTCTACAAAAACAAACATTTCCAATTATTTGTACTCTGCCTAACAATACGCTTTTAATCATTCTAAGTTGCAAACTGCTAACAAAAAAAGACCCTAATTGTTTGGAGGCACCAAAAAAAATGCATACTTTTGCAGCTCAAAAGTGAAAATAACGATAAAATATAATTGACAATGAAACGGACATTTCAACCCTCAAACACAAAAAGAAGAAACAAGCACGGGTTCAGAGAAAGAATGGCTACAGCTGGCGGCAGAGCAGTATTAGCAAGAAGAAGAGCTAAAGGCAGAAAAAAATTAACTGTATCTGACGAGCACAGACACAAAGCATAATTCTTTTATGAGGATATTAAAAGCTGCCTTTTAGGGGCAGCTTTTTTTAATAAAACTCAAGCAAATAATAATGGCAAAATTAGAAGGTAAGAATATTAATAGTTTCGAAGAATTATTGGCGATTGCCGGTCCCAACTTTAACATTCTAGAAGAGGAAATCGACATTGAAATACAAAAAAAATTTATTGCAATGTCTGAAGAAATCAAACAACGCCATAATTTTGCAATTTTACAACAAAAATATCTGCATGATAACAGCCCACTTTTTGATGAGACAATTGCTGATGATGCTAAAAAAGAGATATTAGTGATTTTGTCTTACCTCCCAGAACCAAGTGCTTATCGTGCTATAGAATTATTCTCAAAATTAGATACTCCACTAAAAAAGTGGGCAATTGTTTCACTCCAACAATCGCGTATTTTATTACAGTCGAGTTTATTAGATGATCCTGGAATCTTCATTTCCACCGGTCTAGGAGGTCAAGGTTCTTTACTACGCTTTTTTATCGTCCTCCTTCATGCTACCCCCCAAGGCTTGGAAGAATACCAGAAAAATCTGATGAAAAAAGAAATCCAATTAGCCATCACCAAAGCACAAGGCATTGTTGAGGAGATTGAATATACACCGGCATACACAACCTTATTGCTTCTATTACCACTACAGATTGACTTACCTACAGTTTTGAATGGCATCATTCAAGAATGTAATCAGTATGGACATTTTTTACGAAATAATCTACTTATTACTAACGTCAAAAGAATTCCGAATGAAGAGATTGAACATATAATCAAGAATACATCTCCCAAAGACTAGTTATTTTAAATAGTAAATCTTATTTGCAAAAGCATATCATATTTCTTATTACCCGTTATACGCATCAATCCGGAACCTATTGAATCCTGACCTGAATAAATTGTAATTCCTGATTTAAAATAACAAGTCAAACCCTTTATCGGCTTCCACGCTAGGTTAATATAACTCCGCCATTCCTCCTTCATGAATGAAGGGAAAGAGTAAGCATACAAAGCATTATTTTCAAATGCATATAATCTGGATTGGTATGAATCTGTATTAAACCAAGCAACCCTGCACTGCATTTTAAATTTCTCTTTAATATCTTGATATATTATATCTTGATAAACCATAATACCTTTCTCTTTATTCATGGCCTTTTTATAAAACAACATACTAGCTCTTGTACGACATTCCCATCGTTCGTGCCAATGACAAGCCAATTGGTAACGAATCTCATGCTTGCACCGTAATGCTGGAATTCCTCCAGACAAATCTTCCGGACGTACTTCTCGCTTATAGCGTAAAGAATGCTCACATATTGAATGGGCATAAACAAGACTTCCCAATAATTCCCAACCCCAATCTCCTTGTGCAATCATATAGCGGGCACTAAAAAAACGAAACCAGTCATAATATAAACTCAGCTTTAAGCCTTTCAACAAGTCAACATCCAAACCACAATACACCCCTTCTTCATTAGAAGTATTACTGAATTCACCAAAACCTGCAGCATAATGTGAAATATAGCGTTTCCCATAATATCTATACAACAAACAACCTGCAACAGCCCCTTTTCCTATACGCATACCATTCACTGTTGCTATGGCTCCTCTATCACACACGGCAGTCTCTCCAAACAAATAAATTCCCCTTATTGCTGTTTTATAGTCTACACTAAACATCCAACGGTTCATGCCATCATCTGCGTATTGCTGATAAATCTGTTCCCCAGATAGCAATCCTGGTCTAAAATTATAAAACAATGTATTCAACCCGACTTTAAATGCAGAGGTATTCCAATGGTATGAGACTCCAGAAGCAAGAGTTTTCAATGCTCGTTTTTTCGCACATTCATTATCATTTCTATGATATCCGGACTCACATAAAGATACTTTTACATACTCCTCGTGTTCTATCGTATCCAGAGGAGTCAAAGTACCATCGTTTTTTTTATACGAAAAAAATACATCCAATGTCATGTTACTTTTAGGAGCAAAAGAAAAAGCCACCCCCCGCATAAACTTATTTTCATCAGTAGAGGTATTCAAGATAAAACCTTTACCGGATTTTTCATTGCCAACGGCAACTCCAGACTTCCCCATAGAAAAACCACCCCAAGCAACCAGCCCCTGCCCCCATTGCAATTTATAATCTCCAACAACAACCTGCCGCAACCAACGCTTACCTGCATAGGCCAAGTACATAGATAAGAAATCAAATCCTATTTTCTGATGACGGGTAAAATAACCTTCTCCAGGATCATTTTCCAATACAATTCCTCCCTGAACTTGCTGATTATAGATATATTTATATTTAAACAACGTCCCAAGGGGAGGACCATAAAATCGATTTTTTACCTTTACATTATAATCTTTTTCATTTTCATATAAATAAGGAGCGTACCTTTTATAGCCTTCTGCTAAGGGAAGAGCCGTCTTCACCCTAGCCAATATTTCATGTCTAGTACGTATACTTTCTGAAAAGGAATTACCACGACTACAGTCTAAAGCAATAAAAGACGAAATATTTTCCAAATCCCTCTGGCCAAAGCCAGGAACTAACAACAATTCATGAATATCCCGAAACTCTCCATGCTTCTGTCTGAATTTCAATAATTCGTCAATCTGACTATCAGATAAGAAAAAAAGCATTTTCAACGAATCGAATCCTGCAGTATTCAAATCAATGGGATATTTCGATAAATACAAAAGGGTATTCAACATATCCTCATATCCATCCTCTGTACTTTCAATATTATTACTCTCCAACAAACGCTCCACATCCGATATATTTTGAGCAAAACATTGAAAACTGACAAACAGAAGAAAGAACAATAAGCGCAAACTATTCATTTTCATCACTAGCACAAAAATAGCAAGCAGATAAATTTACAAAATAATTCACAAAGGTTCCCTATAAAAAATCTCCGGAAGCAACAACACACTTCCGGAGTTTATTTAAACTAGTTCAATTCAATTTGTTTTAAAATCGTATTTTACTTGAGACAAATCTCTATTCGCATCGACAATCTTTTTCTTCAACGATTCTTTAAAATCAACCATCTTCACTTTTAAAGCAGCATCGCCTACAGCTAAAATCTGTACAGCTAAAATCCCCGCATTCATAGCTCCATTAATAGCAACAGTTGCAACAGGTATACCAGGAGGCATTTGTGCAATTGCAAGCAAAGCATCCATTCCGCTCAACGAAGAATTTATTGGTACGCCAATTACAGGGACTGGTGTCATAGCTGCAATAACTCCAGGTAAATGCGCAGCCATTCCTGCTCCTGCAATAATAACTTCAATACCGCGCTCTGCAGCATTTTTAGCAAAATCTTCCACTTCAGCCGGAGTTCGGTGTGCAGATAAAGCATTCATCTCAAAAGGAATACCCATATCGTTCAACACTTTTGCGGCCTTCTCCATCACAGGCAAGTCAGAAGTGCTTCCCATAATAATACTTACTCTTGGATTCATCTATTAATATTTTTAGTCATTCTATTTATATACATATATATGGTACAAAAATAAATATAATCCGGCTTTACACCCCATATATCTGCTAAAAATATTACTTTTGTCTTATAATTAAACACAAAGTCTCCACGACAATGAAAAATATTACTTTACTAGACAAAGAGTTTCGTCCATTAATCGAAGCAGAAAAAATCGACTTGGCAATTAGCAATATGGCAGCTAGCATGAATAAAGATTTAGACGGCGAAGCTCCATTGTTTTTAAGCATCTTGAACGGATCATTTATGTTCACGTCTGATCTTATTAAACAAATAACTATACCCGGAACACAAATCAGTTTTATAAAAGTTGCCTCTTATAGCGGAACCAATTCAACTGGCGAAGTAAAAGAATTGATTGGATTAAAAGAGGATATACAAGGACGCACAGTTGTTATTCTTGAAGATATCATTGATTCCGGACGTTCGATGACACATTTGTTAGAATATTTACGTAATAAAAATCCACGAAAAGTTGTAGTGGCAACACTTTTCCATAAACCGAAAGCTGCCATTTTTAAGGTACCCATTGACTATGTCGGTATTACTCTTGAAAATGATTTCATTGTTGGCCGAGGACTTGATTACGAAGGATTGGGTCGTAATTTCCCTGATCTTTATATATTGAACTCCTAATTGTTCAAAATATCACATAAATAATATAATAATAAATAATATAGAATTATGGCTTCTACGAATTTTGTTGATTATGTAAAAACTTTCTGTCGCAGTGGCGCAGGAGGACGCGGATCAGCACACCTTCATCGTGACAAACGCACCATGAAAGGAGGACCTGATGGAGGAGACGGAGGACGTGGCGGACATGTTATTATCCGTGGAAACCGAAATTACTGGACATTAATACATTTAAAATACCAACGCCACGTATTTGCCGGAGACGGAGGTAATGGCAGTGAAAATCGGAGCACTGGAGCAGACGGAGAAGATGTTACCATAGAGGTTCCACTAGGAACTGTCGCCCGCGATGCTGAAACGGGAGAAACCATTTGTGAAATCACTGCTGATGGAGAAACATTTATCCTTGTAAGAGGTGGACGGGGAGGATTAGGCAACTGGAATTTCAAATCACCAACCAATCAGACACCTCGCTTTGCACAACCTGGAGAACCACGCATTGAACGTACTGTTATTCTTGAATTAAAGGTATTAGCTGATGTTGGATTAGTTGGTTTTCCAAATGCCGGAAAATCGACACTATTATCGGTAGTCTCTGCTGCAAAACCAGAAATAGCCAACTATCCATTTACAACGCTCGTTCCTAATTTGGGCATTGTAAACTATCGAGATGGGCGTTCCTTTGTTATGGCTGATATTCCAGGAATAATTGAGGGAGCCAGCCAAGGTAAAGGTTTAGGAATACGTTTTCTAAGACACATCGAACGCAATTCCGTACTACTCTTTTTAGTTCCATCTGATAGCGAAAATATTCACCAAGAATACAATATTCTATTGAATGAATTAAAACAATACAATCCGGAATTACTAGATAAAAAAAGAATTTTAGCTATTTCCAAATGTGACTATGCCGACAAAGAACTAATGGCTGAAATGGAAAACGATTTACCTGATATTCCTTATGTGTTTATATCATCTGTAGCAGGAACCGGCATAACAGAACTCAAAGATATTCTTTGGAAAGTATTAAATGAATAATAAAAACGGGGAATTTGAAACTCCCCGTTTTTTGTATCTCATTGAATAAAAAGACTACCATTTGATAACTCTAGGAATACTTTCCCTTCATACTTCTCATTACCAACAAACTTTGTTCCTATCGTTATGTTACGCTCAGATGTTGGGCGTTCATCAAGCACCCATCCCTGAGGCAAATTAATTTTTAAAGATTTATTGTGCTTCACTTCCAATTGGTAGCCTGCATTATTCGCAAAAGACAATCCTACTTTTGTAAATGAGCCCTTTAAGCAAAGCTCAGAAAATAAAGATTGTATATTCCGAATATTCATCTCTCCCATTTTCATTTCCATATCAAGGAAATTGGCTAAATCTTGCATCTCATATTTTGTAAAAGAAGAACTTCCAGTCAAATCCTCAATATCACCCAATTTAATAGTTCCACCGGAAGAACGGATATTTAGTTTATCAATCGATGCCAAATCTCCAGAACATGAGTTAGTCGTCAAACGAACATCTTCCCCTTCGCCCAATATAATAGAACAATCTTTAAAATCGCCCGTCATTGTCTCTACCTGTTCAACATTAAAACTACCTTTTGACTGTTTGATATAAAATTCTCCTCCCTTCAAGGTGGCTGCTTTAAAATCACCATTTTGCACATCAACATTTAATACTCCCTCAAAGTTTCCCAAAAAAACTGCACCATTAGAATTGATTATGCGCAATTTTACTCCTTTAGGTAAAGATACTCTATAATCGACCTTAACTGTAAGTCCAGACATAAACTGCTTAAATGCCATATCTTTACCATATGAGGTCTTTAAATCAAGGTAATTTCCCGTACGAGTTTCCAACACTTGGATCAAATCCATAGTTTCATCAGCTTTGGCTGCAGATTTCGCGGTCACCTTCATATTAGCATAAACATGAATCTCATCCCCACTTGTCTGCACAACTTCAATCTTCCCATAATTATTTGTCAATACAACCTCCTCTATTCCCGTTTTAGGAAAACGTTTTTCATACTCCTTTTGACACTCTTGTGCATTCAACTCTGTAAATACTGCCAACAGGCAACACATTAAGATAAAAATCGACCTCATAAAATAATAGTTTATAACTTACTCAAAACCTATTTTTTCCTCTTCTTCCATTTGCTTATATCTGACAGACAAATATGCTATCATTTTACTAAAAGATTCCATAGCAGTAGCCGTTTCTGGATTGATTTCCTTCTTCTGCAAACGAAGCAATAAATTTCCATAAAGTCCATTCATTGCTAATTCTACATCTGAAATTTCATTACCAGCCTCCGCTTTACGACGAAATTCCACTAAATTACCGGCTGCCATTGTCACTAGTTGTTGATAGCGTTGATCATGTGCTTTATGCAACAAAAAAAAGTGCAATTCTGTCAGCTCATCCATTGTATTCTTTAATGCCTGAATATGTCCATTTTTCTCAACTTTCTCTTTTTTCATGATAGCAATTAAATTATCATACCAATCATGAATTTCGCAAGTAGTATGTTCATCAACTTGAAAACCAGAAACAATATAGCGATCTACCAGTTCTATATTCAAGTTTAATGCCCGTAACATATCCTCAATCTGCCACATATATAAAATATACTCGGCAATATTAGTCTTTTTTTTGGCGCGCGCAATTAACACGTTTGTTGTTTTTTAAATAAAAAAATTAAAAGTCTTCATCATCTCCAGACTTCAGCCTGTCTATCATTCTTCTGTCTTTCTTCGTTGGACGCCCTAATCCCCTTGGACGATATTCAAAGCCATAAGCCTTTACAGCATTCAACAAAGCTAATGTCTCTGGAGGCGTTACATCTTCAACAAAATCAACAGCCAACTGAGCAGACATTCGTTTTATAGTAAGCTGCTTTACCAAATAATGTCTTTCTATTGGCGGAACTCTGACCTTCACAACCTCCCCTCCTTTCAATTCACGAGAAGGCTTTACATGCACATCTCCGATTGACACATGTCCCTTATTACACTCCTCTGCAGCCAGAGAACGTGTTTTAAATATTCTGACAGCCCAAAGCCACTTGTCAATTCTCACCTTTTCTTCCGCCATATTCTCTCAGAATTACTTTTTATTAGTATTATAAGTATTCATTGTTCTTGCTATACCTTGCAGAACAAAACTAGTGATGATTTCTCCTCCTCGTTTCAATAGCTCTGGCAACGCCTCTTGTTCAGCAGCATCCCAAGTTCCTAATACATAATCAACCTGCTGTCCCTTCAGAAAATCATTTCCAATACCATAACGCAAACGAGCATATCCTGTAGTATTCAAAAGGGCATTAATGTTTTTTAAACCATTATGTCCACCATCACTCCCTTGTCCACGCAATCGAAGAGTACCAAAGGGCAAAGCCAAGTCGTCCACAATTATCAATAAATCCTCAAGGACTATTTTCTCTTTCTGCATCCAATAACTCACCGCTTTGCCACTCAAGTTCATATACGTATTGGGTTTTAATAAAATTAAAGTCCTTCCTTTAATCTTCACCTCACATACTGCTCCATAACGCTTATCTTCAAAAATAGCATTGGACGCCTTAGCAAAGGCGTCCAACACACTAAATCCGATATTATGTCGCGTATCCTGGTATTCCGGACCGATATTACCTAACCCTACAATAAGATACTTCATAAATTCTCAATTATTTTGCTTCCTGAGCAGCAGCACGAGCAGCACGAGTCAACTTAATCTGCGCTATTACTACTTCTTTCGCATTTACAATTTCAAAGTTATCAAACGACAAATCTTTAACTTTCACTGATTTACCCAAACCTAAGTTTGTAACATCAATGTCGATTTCACCCGGTAAGTTTGCAGGAATAGCTCTTACTTTCAGTTTTCTAACAACCAATGACAATTTACCACCGGCTTGAACACCTTCTGCAAATCCATGCAATTTAACAGGAACTTCCATTACAACAGGTTTATCTTCAGCAATCTGATAGAAATCCATATGCAACACACGATCGCTAACCGGATGGAATTGAATTTCACGCATAACAGCTTCATAAGCAGTTCCGTTGATTGTCAATTTCACGATATACACAATCGGAGTGTACAACAATTTCTGCAAATCTTTCTCTACAACTGCAAAATGTACATTTTCTTTTCCACCATAAAGGACACAAGGTACTTTACCTTCTGCACGCAGAGCATTAGTTGCTTTTTTTCCTAAATCAGTTCTTAATTCTCCCTGTAATTCAAAAACTTGCATATCAAATTCTTTTTTGTGCTACTCAAAAACAAGCTTTAACTCCGGGGATCTAAGCCAACTTGTTTTCCCATCACACGATTATAAATATTCCCCGTAATTTGGGTCACAAAGATAACAATTATATTTCGAAAATCACTCACAACAAAATATATTTTAAATACATGCATCATTTACTCTATATTTAGAAAGAAAAATCTCTGAAAAAGTTTTTTCTTTCAAATATTGGTTATATTTTTGTCGCATTATTAATCAATAAAACTATAAACAATGGCTTACGTAATATCTGATGACTGTATCGCTTGCGGTTCATGCGAAGGAGAATGCCCAGTAGGTGCAATTTCTATGGGTGCTGAACACTATGAAATCGATGCTAATGCTTGTACTGAATGCGGAACTTGTGCTGCACAATGCCCGGTTGAAGCTATCAAACAGGCTTAAGATAATAGCATGCAAAAAAATTCAAACGGGGTTATAGACCCCGTTTTTTATTTTTATCCTATACTTCCTCAATTTTTCCACAAATAACAGACATAGTTTATAAATCATTTCTATATTTGCCTCTATAGATAAATGACTATATGTCTGAAGCACGTAATACCATATTAAAACAATTATATTGCAGACTCAAGCATGAATTATGCGCATATGCCAAACGCTACTGTCCTCATGACGCAGAAGATATGGTACATCAAGCATTTGTAAACTGCTATGACCATCTTAAAGCAAATGAATCAGAAGCATCTCAACGGTCATATCTATATAATACAGTTAAAAATCTATGTTTAAACTTTCTACGCAACCAAAAACCTGTATACACTGAAGTAACTACTGAAGTTTATTCGCAAATGACTATCGTTGATACCCATGATTATATATACGAATATATTGACCAATTACCACTCCAAGAACGCAAAATATTAACGCTAACCCTTCAAGGCTACTCGATTGAAGATATTTCCAACAAACTTAATATGAATCTTAACACAGTAAAATACTATAAAAAAGAGGCCTATGCTAAAATTAGAAACGCTCTAAATAATGATTTATAAGCCCCTCTTCGTACTTATTTACCACTAACCACCACCTTATCCATCTTTACATCATGCACTTCTGTCGGCACATTTTCAATAAATTGGAAATCAAAACACACCCCTATTTTATAAGCATTCGTCTGTTTCAGAATCTTGTCATAGTAGCCTTTACCGCGTCCCAAACGATTACCATAAGCATCAAAGGCAACTCCAGGAACTAATATAACATCTATCTTATCCAAATCTTCAAAAAGTGCTCCTACAGGTTCCGGTATTGCATATCCTTCTCCTGGTTCGAGCTTCTCTTCTCCATCAAAATAACGAATATCCAGCTCATTCCCCCGTACACAAGGCAACAAAAATGTCTTTTTATCTGCCCAACGGGTCACAAAGTCATGAGTAAACACTTCATCGTCCATTGACCAATAAGCCAAAACAATTGCAGCCTCTAAAAATCGTTTATCGTTCTCTATCTGATTCCAAACAGAAACAGACATCCGCTTCTTTTCATCTAAAGAATACTGTTTCTTCAATTCTCGGATTCCTCTACGAATTTCTTTCTTATCCATAGTACTTATATCATTAAATTTGTAAGCACAATTGTACAGTTCACGGTTATTTTCTATATTTTTGTTTTGCAAAGATAAGCTAAATAGAAAATTTCAACATAAAAGAATAGAAAATTATGAGAATAGCTATACCTCAAATAAATTATAAAGCAGGAGATGTGGCTTCAAACACAGCAAAAATAATCGCAGCCATTCGAAAAGCTCAAAATGAAAAAGCAGAACTCACAATTTTTCCCGAATTAGCCATTTGTGGAGCAATTCCTCAAGATTGGCTGGAAAGAGAAGATTTTATCAACACTTGCCGGCTAGCGATAGAAAAAATCGCTCTTGAATGTACTACAATAGCTGCAATTATCGGTGGACCGAATTTGGATACAACCAACGGTATCATGTACAACTCTGCTTACTTTATTCAAAATGGAGAAGTCGTTGACGGAGTTCATAAAAATATATTAAGCGACTACGACGTATTCAACGAAAGCCGCTATTTCATAGCTGGTGAGGATAATTCCACAATCAGATATAAAAATCAGAACATCCGCATTATTTTTGATGAATACGAATCCGAATTCATCGATAAAAACGATAGTTTTGTTGTCATGATGGGCATGACACCTTTTACCATTGAGAGCAGAGCTGATCGTCACCATATCCTTTCAACGCTCGCTCAAAAATATAGCAAAAACATAATTGCAGTAAATCATTTCGGAGGATATACCTCCGTACTATTCGACGGTAACTGTACTGCTTATAATTATAAAGGCAAATTAGTTGCGCAACTAAAAGAATTTGACGAAGACTTTCAAATCATCGATACGAACAAATTAGGATCCTTACCTACAATACCATTTCATCAAAAAGAAAAGATAGCACTTATACATGAAGCACTATGTTTTGGAATCAAAGATTATTTTGGAAAACATGGCTTCAAGAAAGCTATTCTGGGACTTTCTGGAGGTATAGATTCTGCAGTTGTTGCAGCTCTAGCTGCAGAAGCACTGGGGGCTGACAATGTAATGGGATTGTTAATGCCTTCCCGCTACTCTACTGATCATTCAATATCAGATGCTGAAGCCTTAGCACAAAACCTACAAATTCCATATGCAACGATCGCAATCAAAGACATCTATGATCAGTATCTAAACGCACTTCAGCCATTGTTCAAAGACCAACCATTCAACGTAGCAGAAGAAAATCTTCAAGCAAGAACACGCGGAATGTTAGTCATGGCCATGTCAAATAAATATGGATACATTGCGCTAAACACGTCTAACAAAAGCGAAGCATCCGTAGGCTACGGTACTTTATACGGAGATCTATGCGGCTCACTTGGTTCATTAGGTGATGTATATAAAACAGAAGTGTACGAATTGGCAAATTATATCAACCGAGAACGAGAAATCATACCAGAAAACACCATCACAAAAGCTCCCTCCGCAGAACTACGTCCTGATCAAAAAGATCAAGACTCTCTTCCAGAATACAAACAACTAGACGCCATTTTAAAACTATATATTGAAGAAAATGCATCAAGCGAAAGTATCATCAAACAGGGATATCCCAAAGGGGTTGAGCCGCAAACTTTCACAACTGACTTAAACATCCATCTACGCTCCCTTTA
>CAJJNP010000054.1 GCA_905193145.1 uncultured Odoribacter sp.
TTCTTTTTTTTCCGCTTGGCATAAATTCCTCCTTTCTTATTTTTTTACTTTGTCCTTAACTTCGTTAACAAAACTCTTAGAAGGTTTGAATGATGGAATGTTGTGAGCAGGGATTTTAATCGTAACATTTTTAGAAATGTTACGAGCAGTCTTTTCAGCTCTCTGCTTAACAACAAAGCTACCAAATCCTCTCAAGTAAACATTTTTTCCTTCAATCACGGAGTTTTTAATTGATTCCATAAAAGCCTCAACAGTAGCTTGAACGGCTACTTTCTCAATCCCGGTCGTTCTCGAAATTTCGTTAACAATATCCGCTTTTGTCATTTTTACTTAAATATTTAATTTTCAATAATATATTACTTCATACCTCATTTTCAGTCTGCAAATATAAGGCTTTTCCATTAAGTATGAAAAAATTGAAGTGAATTTTGTCTTTTTTTTCCGTTTCTAGAATTTTTACTTAACTTCGCTCTCAATAAAATACGATATAAATTGACTGTTTAATACTATAAAAATACACATTATGGTAAATAAAGTAATCTTAATTGGAAATGTGGGTGCTGACCCCGATGTTAGATATCTCGACGGAGGTGTTGCTGTTGCTAATATTCGTTTGGCAACCACAGAAAGATATAAAAACAAAAACGGAGAAAACATCGAGCAGACAGAATGGCATAACGTTGTATTATGGAGAGGCTTAGCTGAAATCGTAGAAAAATATGTCAAAAAAGGTATGCGTCTTTATATTGAAGGACGTTTGCGAACCCGTTCATGGGATGATCAGAATGGTATAAAACGATACACCACAGAAATTTTTGCAGACAATATGCAAATGCTTTCTCGAGCTGACGATAACAATATGGCCTCCTCTCGCTCGACATCATCACCTTCCACATTCACTCAAACAGCTCCTGAAATGCCAGCTGACGATAATGATGATCTCCCATTTTAATAAAAACAAAAGCACGGAATAATTCCGAAAAGCTACAGACAAAAGTAAAGTAGGCAAATAGTTTAGAATATAGAGATTTTGTATTATATTTGCCTACAACTTTCAGTCTGTAGCTTTTAATATGTATTGTACTGAAGTTCTATATGTTTAACTAATTTTCTAAATTTTGGAAACAGATGCTTATGGCGCGGTGCAAAGTATATTCCGCGGAACTTTCGACATTATAGACATTATACTCATCATTGTTCTTTTACTTTTGCTGCTATTTTCAGCATCAGCATCAGCATCTGAGGTCGCTTATTTTTCCCTTACGCCAGGAGAATTAGATAAATTAAAAGAGAAAGGATATCACAAAATACTCGGTCTATTGAAAAAGCCCGATTTATTGTTATCAACTATTCTTATTACGAACAATTTCGTAAATGTTGGTATCGTTATTATTTCCAGCTATTTAGTAAACACCTTCTTCGATTTCTCCGCCTATCCGATATTAGGCTTTGTCATACAAGTCATTGTAGTCACCTTTATTATCCTTCTGGTAGGAGAAATTATTCCTAAACTATACGCTAATCGCTCCCAAACGAAAGTTGCCGTTCTTATGGCAGGGCCACTTACTTTCGCAAGCTATATTTTCCGCCCGTTATCCCTGTTATTAATAAAGTCAACCTCTGTTATCAGCAAACGCATAGCTAAAAAAGACGGTCTATCCATTGACCAATTGTCAAAAGCCCTTGAGTTAACAGAAGATGCGGAAATTGATAATGAAAAAGATATTCTAGAGGGAATTGTACGTTTCAGCAATATCAATGCAATTGACATCATCCAACCTCGCATCAACATCATAGCCCTAGACATTGAAGATGATTTTAATATCGTCAAAGAAACTGTCATCAAGCATGGCTATTCCCGACAACCTGTTTATCGTGAAAATTTAGATAATATCGAAGGTATTCTCTATGTCAAAGACCTATTGGCACATCTGAATGAATCTGCCGATTTCAAATGGCAATCACTAATTCGCCCGGCTTACTTTGTTCCTGAAACTAAAAAAATCAATGATTTATTGGAAGAATTCCAATTGAAAAAAGTACACATGGCAATTGTTGTTGATGAATATGGCGGCACCTCAGGCATTGTCACAATGGAAGATATATTAGAAGAAATTGTCGGAGAAATCAATGACGAATATGACGAAAAAGAAGAAACATACATTCTCTTGAAAAACGACACTTATATTTTTGAAGCTTGTACTCTCCTGAACGATTTTCTAAAAATCGTTGATGCCGACCCGGACAGCTTCAAAGACATTGAGGGAGAGGCTGATACTTTGGCCGGATTAATACTCGAAATCAAAGGAGAACTTCCTCAAAAGAATGATGTAATCACTTATCAGGAACATAAGTTTACAGTCTTAGAAGTGGATAATCGTCGCATCAAAAAACTTAGATACGAACGAATTTCTTCTGAACAGTAATCATCGATCTGCAGTATAAGGAACAGGTATTTTCAATATCTGACACATGATAGACAACAGTTCTGTCATTTGACATTTTTCGGGAATTCCAGCAGGAACCCCTGCCCCATAGAGATACAAAGGAACCCGATGACGTTTACTATAATGCGCATAATAATCTTCACGATCCTTTAAATCAGCAACCCATGTTGGTTGCAAAGAATAAAGAATGTCACCGCTTCGCTTCTGAGAAAAAGCATTCTGAAACAACACACCGGAACCGGCTGTTGCTGCATTATGAGTCAAAGCATGAGACGTCATTACATGAGAAACACCTTCAAATTCCACAAGAAAATCTGCAATTTTATCCTGCATATCTTTCAACGAAATCTTATTTTTTTCAATTAATGCACGATCCAAATAAATCTGCGAAGCATCATAATCCAATATCCAATCGCCCGGTCCATACATTGAACTTAAAAAAGATTTCATCAAGGCTACAGCTTTGAAAATACTAAAATATTCAGAGGTCAAACGCATTTTTTGCAAATCACGTGGCAACAACTCCCTGGCTTCTGAAAACGTAAGAAAAACGGTATAATTACCTTCACCGACTTTAGCATCCAACTCGCCTAACAAACGCTCAATATCCTTGTCCAATCTCATCACAACATCCTGAAATTCTCGAGAATATACCTCATAATCACGATTCATATAGTCAAGACAAGAAAAATTTAAAGCTAACAGATCAGCATCGTTATCTCTACCAAGATTTTCATTTTTTACAAGTTCTGTTGCAAGATCTACAATCAATGTATTCATGTAGGGAGTAGCTTTCAATATTTGATACGTATTATACTTTCTCTTTGCCTGCATTAAATCATAAAAAAAATTATTCGCAAGTCCTACTTTGCTCTTCAACTTCAATGCTGTATTATTAGCATTTTCATCAGCCAAAGACATCCAACCTCTACGAATAAAAAAATCACTCTCAATTTTCTTATTATAAACACACAACCAATGAGGCAATGAGTCTGCATAATAACTTGAAGAAATCCACTTACCATTATATGTACTAAACCATAAAGCCATATCAGCAGCACTACCTCCACTCAACACTGCTTCTTCACCATTGGCAGCAATACTATAAACCTTAGAAAATGCACTATTCATTTTCATAGCACTTCCTAAAGTCAAAGCCTCTAATTTTTTGGGACTGACCCCCTGCCCTGCATCTCCTATCAACATATATTCCTGATCAGCTATATTGCTCTGACGCTTATTTCGTAAACGGTCATACCATTCATGTGCAACAATTCCATGCTCAGCAGGCAACATACCGGAATAAATCGTTGAGTGATCCATTCCTGTTTGCGAATACATGTAATTATAATCTGCTATGCAACGTTTGCCCTGCGACACAAGTCTTTTTAGCCCCCTCTCCGACAAATCATTTTTATATATCATCAACCATTCTGGATAGAAATTACTGACAGTAATCCCCACTACCAGCTTCGTATTCTTCTCTATTGCAAATGCAGATACATTTACCAACAACATAATCGCCAATATAGCCTTTCTCATAACTTTATTTTTTTTGCGCTACAAAAATACATCAAATGAATGAAACTGACAATTGAAACATTTTGATTCATAAAACTATATTTTCAATAGCAAAATGCATCTAATAATAATAATTTACAACTATTTCTGTTACATCCTATCATTTTGTTTAGTATATTTGGGACACAAAAGGGAATTACAATATCATGACAGAAGAAAAATTCATATTGGCAGAGAAATTACGTAACTACATTTCACGTTACGGCATCAATGATTTCAATGAAGAACATCTAAAGAAAGTGGGCCTCTGTCTTGGAGAGTTGAAAAAAAATTTCACAGACCGACAAGACATGGTAAAGACCATACTTGAATATGAAAGAAAATGCTTTGAAGATATTTTCAATGAATACAACTTTAAAGGATGGAATGCTATTGATATCATGCTTATTGTCAGCAATGAAATTAGCGACCGTTTTTTTGAAGTAAGCCCTGCAATCACCATCACTTTATCAAAAGTATTCCCGGAAATCTTCGAAGAACATCTACAACTACGCTCTGACTTCATATTCGAAAAAATAAAAATCAATATAGAAAAAGGGATGGAACAAGGGATGTACAAAAAAGATGTTTCTAGCGAAATGATTGCCCGTATGTATATCGCAAAATTAAACGATATACATAATCCTGAAATATATCCGCCGGAAGGATTTACATTTGCAACAATTTTCACAACACTCATAGACAATGTCGTGAAAAATATTACCAATGAAGAGGGACGAGCTTATTATAAACAGCGGAAACAGCTCTACAGAGTGTTGAATTTCAGATAAAAGAATAAACTAAAACCTAATACTATGAAATATCAATTAGACGACATTGACCGTAAAATTCTTTCCTATCTAGTAAAGAATGCACGAGTACCATTTTTGGAAATTGCACGCGAATGCGGTATATCAGGAGCAGCCATTCACCAACGTGTAAAAAAAATGGAAGATTCTGGAATTATCGAAGGCTCACGTTTTATCGTTAAGCCACGAGCTTTAGGTTTTAAAATATGCGCATTTATCGGCATTATGCTTGACAATGCCCACCAATACAAAACTGTCGTGAAAGAAATCGAGAAAATCCCAGAAGTCATCGAATGTCATTTTATCACAGGACACTATTCTCTATTTCTAAAGCTCAGGTGCAACAGCCACCAACATCTAATGGATATACTGATCAATACACTGCAGAACATCCCGGGAATTGCCAAAACCGAATCCTTTATTTCGTTAGATCAACTCATAGAAAAACAGGTAGATATTTGCACTGAAAATAATTAAATAAAAGAAAAACGATAGGTTTAAACCTATCGTTTTTCTCTTATAGTCAACTTATCTCCATTTTCACAATCAACCTCCAAAACTTTTCCATTCAAATCATCCCCCTTGATGATAATTTCAGCTAATTCATCTTCCAGATATTTTTGTATAGAACGCTTTAATGGTCGAGCTCCATATTGTGGCTCATAACCTTTATCTGTCAAAAAATCCTTTGCCTTAGACGTCACCTCCAAATGAAAGCCTAAATCCTCTACCCTATTCAACAACCCCTTCAGTTCAATGTCCACTATCGTATGTAAATCATCTTTATTCAATGAGTTAAATACAATCACATCATCTATTCTATTTAAAAATTCAGGAGAAAATGTATTTTTTAAGGCTTTCTGCACAACTCCTCTGGCATACTCAACATCCTCTCTACGCTCTGCAGCCAAAAAACCGATTCCTGAACCAAAATCTTTTAACTGACGACTGCCGATATTGGAGGTCATAATAACAATTGTATTCTTAAAATCCACCTTCCTACCCAGACTATCTGTCAACTGTCCGTCATCCAACAGCTGTAGTAAAATATTGAATACATCAGGATGAGCCTTTTCTATCTCATCCAAGAGGACAACAGAATAAGGTTTTCTACGCACTTTTTCTGTCAATTGACCACCTTCATCATATCCCACATATCCCGGAGGTGCACCAACAAGTCGCGACACGGCATACTTCTCCATATACTCACTCATATCAATGCGAATCAATGCATCCTGCGTATCAAACAAATATTTTGCCAATACCTTAGCCAATTGTGTTTTACCAACACCGGTAGGTCCTAAAAATATAAAAGAACCAATCGGTCTGTTCGGATCTTTCAAACCCGCTCTGTTACGATGAATGGCCTTTACAATTTTTTCAATAGCTTCTTCTTGTCCGACGACACTGCCGGCAAGTTCATCCCGCATTTGCAATAATTTCGCACCTTCTGTTTGCGCAATACGCTTTACAGGTACCCCCGTCATCATAGCCACGACCTCTGCAACCTTTTCAGCATCCACCACAATCCGATGTTCGTCCAAATCATGTTGCCAATCAGTCTTAGCCTGCTCCAAACGATCTTGTAATTGCCGTTCTTGATCCCGAAAAGCAGCCGCTACCTCAAAATTCTGCAAATGTACAGCCTCTTTTTTCTTATTTCTGACTAACTCTATTTCATTTTCCAGATTTTCTATAACCGATGGCACTGCAATATTAAGGATATGCGCCCTCGCACCGGCTTCGTCCATAGCATCAATCGCCTTATCAGGCAACGCACGATCTGAAACATAACGCATGGTCAATTTCACACACGCTTCAATCGCTCCATCTGTATAACGCACATTATGATGGTCCTCATAACGCGATTTTATATTAGTCAGAATTTCTATCGTTTCCTGAGAAGTCGTTGGCTCTACCAACACTTTTTGGAAACGACGCTCCAAAGCTCCGTCTTTTTCAATATTCTCACGATACTCATCCAATGTAGTAGCACCAATACATTGAATTTCTCCTCGCGCCAAAGCCGGTTTTAGCATATTAGCAGCATCCAGACTTCCACCAGAGCTACCGGCTCCTACAATCGTATGAATCTCATCTATAAAAAGGATAACGTTCTTATTTTGATACAACTCTTTCAATATCAACCTCATACGTTCTTCAAACTGTCCTCTATACTTTGTTCCGGCAACTACAGACGCCAAATCCAAAGCAACCACACGTTTGTCCAGCAATAAACGCGGCACCTTTTTCTGTACAATTCTAAGTGCCAACCCCTCTGCAATCGCCGACTTTCCGACACCGGGTTCTCCCAACAACACCGGATTATTCTTTTTTCTACGGCTCAATATCTGTGCCAGACGTTCAATTTCCTGCTCTCGTCCTATAATAGGATCCAATATTCCCTCTTCAGCTGCACGTGTGATATCCCTGCCACAATTATCCAAAGTGGGTGTCTTTGATTGTTTCCCAGGCATCACCGGCGGTCTGTAAGCATCATAATAATTGTCATTATCATCTTCTACCTCTCCTTCTTCGTCATCAATACCTTCATCTCTGTCATCAGATTGCATACGGTTCTTTTCTTGCAATAACAACTCCTTGAAATTATCATAATTGATTCCCATCCCTCCCAACAACTTTGTCACAAACCCCGCTTGATTCCGCAAAACAGCCAATATCAAATGCTCAGCTCCCAAATCCTGATCGCCCAACTGCCATGCCTCATCCATCACCCTGCGCAAAATACTGCTAGCAGCCAAAGTAAAATCCAATTCTTGCGGCGACTCTTCTTGCGAAATCGCATTTTTTGATACTTTCTTCTCCAATTTTGCTTTCACCTCATCAAACTCCATTCCCATACCCAACAACAAATCCATTGCCCAATCGTTTTCCAAACGCATAATTCCCAAAAACAAATGTTCGGGAGAAATACGAATATTCCCCAAACGCCTGGCTTCCTCTGTTGCCAATGCCATTATTTCTTTCAACTTTGTTGTATCACTATTCCTTGCCATAAACCACACATTTACTTGTTCAACAAGTCGTAAAACTCCTTTTCTGTAATTACTTTTGTACCCAATTTCTCTGCCTTTTTCAATTTGCTGCCAGCATTTTCGCCAGCCAACAAACAAGTTGTTTTAGCCGATACAGAATCACTTACTTTCCCACCTGCATTTAATATCATATCCTTAAAATATTCCCGAGGGCGGCTTAAAGTTCCGGTAATAACAAATGTTTGCCCATCCAACTGATTACTTTCTCCCTCTTTTTCCTGTATTTCCATCTCAACACCCGCCTCTGTCAGACGCCTTACCATCTCTCTGTTCTCCTCTTTTTCAAACCATTTCAACAAGCTGCCCGCCATCTGTTCACCAATATCCTCCACCTCTACCAACTGTTCATAACCAGCCTCCACCAATTGAGACATGCTACGAAAATGTTTTGCCAAATTACGAGCAGCTGTTTCTCCTATATAACGGATTCCCAAAGCATATAACAAAGCTGCAAAACCGGCATTTTTAGAACGTTCAATACCGGCAATAAGATTGCTGACAGATTTTTCCTGCAGCCTGTAAACACTCAATGTATTCAATTTACGCACCAACTTTTCATTTTTACTGAAAAAACGCACTATCGTCTCAGCCAAATCCAAATCGATACTCTCCATTTTGGTAATTTCTTCTACGGTCGCTACAGACAATTCATAAATGTAATCAAATTGTGCCGCTAACAAATCAGCTTTATATCGGTCTACACCCGGTATTCCTAACGCATATATAACATAATCCAATGGAATCGCATCCAACTCTCCGGCTTCTGCCAGACGATCTCTTACCTGATTAAAAGGCATCCGAAAATATTCCAGTATTCGATTGACTACACCCTCGTCATCTATCACATTCATCAACTGTTCTTTGTCTGCTTGAGCATAAGCAGACAAACTGCCAAAATGACCGGCCAATGCGTCCGCCAAACGCGAAGATATATTTTTCACCCCTATTTCAAAAGCATAGATAACCTTTGACAATGGAATGCTCGTCATCTCAAAACTCTCCGGATAAACAATTTTTTCCAATCCCACCAACTCACTTCTCATATCCGGTAAAAGATAAATATCCGCGACATTACGAATAATTCCCTTGCTGAGCAACAAATCGATGGTCTCTTCCCCCATCCCCTCTATATTCATAGCCTTACGGCTGACAAAATGCTCTATTTTTCCGGCAATCTGTGGAGGGCAATGCTCTTCATTCGGACAATAATGATTCGCTTCCCCCTCATTTCTCACCAAAACAGCCCCACATTCAGGACAATGAGTGATAAACTTCACCGGACCGGCCCCCTCCATTCTTGCGCTCTTATTAACGCCTACGATTTTAGGAATAATCTCCCCACCTTTCTCCACATACACATGATCATGCTCATACAAATCCAATGCCGCTATAATATCTGCATTGTGCAAAGATGCCCGTTTCACCATCGTACCGGCAATATGGACAGGCTCCAAATTAGCCACAGGGGTAACACTACCGGTACGTCCCACCTGGTAAACAACATTCAGCAAAGCGGTCTCTACCCTCTCTGCCTTGAATTTATATGCAATAGCCCACCTGGGCGACTTTGCGGTATACCCCAACAAGTGCTGCATCTCAATATTATTCACCTTAATGACAATACCATCAATCGGTACCGGCAAATCAGCCCTTTCCTTATCCCATTTTTCAATAAACGACCACACCTCCTCAATGGAGTCTGCTACCTGTAAATATGGAGCTATATTCAACCCCCATTCCTTTGCCTTCATCAAATTTCCATAATGCGTATCAGACGGTGTCATTTCGCCGGGCAAATAGTAAAGGAAACAATCCAGATGCCGTTTAGCAACCTGTGCGGAATTCTGTAATTTCAAAGTCCCGGCAGCAGCATTTCTAGGATTTGCAAACAATGCCTCGCCTGCTTCTGATTTTTCCTGATTCAAACGGTTAAACACCGCAAACGGCATCAATATTTCACCCCGGATTTCGAATTCAGCCGGATAATCCCCTTTTAATCTCAAAGGTACAGTACGAATCGTGCGTACATTAGCAGTCACATCATCCCCTTTCACACCATCCCCCCGAGTCACTGCCTGCACAAACTCACCGTTCACATATGTCAAACTGATAGAGGTCCCGTCATACTTCAACTCACATACATACTGCACTTTATTCCCCACCACTTTTCTCACCCTTTGGTCAAAATCCAATAACTCTTCCTTGCTATATGTATTCCCCAGTGACAACATCGGATATTTATGATCAACCTGATTAAATTCACAGTTAATATCCTGCCCCACCCGCTGAGTTGGCGAATTGACATCATACATTTCAGGATATATTGCTTCCAATCGCTCCAATTCGTGCATCAGCTCATCAAATTCACGGTCGGAAATTTCGGGAGCATTATCAATATAATACTTATTATTATGATACTCAAGCAACTTCCTTAACTCAATAATCCTATCCTTATCCATGTCATAATCGATTAAAACCTACCACAAAAGTAATGAAATAAAAAATAGGAAAAGAATGCCCATTATTGAAAATTATCCTCTATTTTAGTAGGCTTAAAAATTACAACCCTATTTACATGATAAACAGAGCGCTCGTAATCATCATATTGCTAATTTCAACGCTTCATGCTTCTGCCCAATTTGTCAATTTCGGGCAGGACCGCGCTTCTATCCGCTGGAAGCAAATAAAGACAGAGAATTTTCAAATTATATATCCAGATTTTTTTGAAGGAAGTGCCCAAAAGGCTGCAAACATATATCAGCGCCTTTATAACCATGCCAATACCCTCCGCCTTAAACCCAAAAGAATATCTATGATTATGCATGCAGACGGAGGTATATCTAACGGAAGTGTATCCTTGGCTCCTCGTAAAAGCGAACTTTATACAACCCCACCACAAGAGCCCACCGACAGTTGGCTGGAACACCTCTGTGTGCATGAATTCCGCCATGTCATCCAATTTGACAAAGTCAATCAAGGGCTGACCAAAGGATTGTCATACCTGTTCGGTGAAATATTCCCGATAGCTGTTTTCGGAGTATATCTACCCATGTGGTTTGTTGAAGGAGATGCCGTAACATTTGAAACTTCTGTAGGTCATTTAGGGCGCGGACGCTCTCCGGAATTTCTCAATGAAATGAAAGCACAGATTGTAGAAAAAGGTCTTTACCCTTTCCACAAAGCAGTGCTCGGTTCCAATAAAGATTATGTTCCAAACCGCTATAACATGGGTTACTACATGGTGTCCAACACCCGCCATCACTACGGCTCGGATATCTGGGGCAAAGCCATCGAACGAAGCGGTCGCCGCCCATATGGAATCAACCCTTTTGACAAAAGTCTGACTCTTTCTATCGGAAACAGACGCGACAGTCTATGGAACGCCCCCTCCTTCCGTGCTCTGTTTCACAACCCGGACAGCGTAAAAAAAGCAAACTATTTCTACAACACCAAACGCATGCTATACCGCGACAACTATTCCGAACTACAACAAATCTGGAAATGCGAAGCAGCGAATTGTACCCATACTTTTGATACAGTACCAACCCACAACAAATATTACACAAACTACTATTATCCGACAGCATTAGGCAAAGATACCGTTCTCGCCTATAAAATGGGATTACAGGAAACCGGTTCGTTTGTCATGCTGACACATGGTAAAGAAAAACGGATTACCCGCACCGGTCTGCTTTATGACTACAAATTTGCCACCGACCGCAAACGGATTGTATGGAGCGAATACCGTTCGCATCTCCGATGGGAACAGGCAGGCAAAATGCGCATCAGCAGCTATGACATCAAACGGAAAAAATACACACGTAGCCGAGGACGCAACAACCAATTTTCACCGTTCAAAGCCGGTGACAAATGGGGGTATGTCGAAACAGACAGACAAAATCGTTCATACCTTGTCTTGACAGACTCCACCTTAAAACACGAACTATGGAGAATGGAAGCTGAAGACAACGAACAGTTTATTCACCCATCCTACCATAATGGAAAAATCCTAACCGTCGTACAAGCTCCAGCCGGCATTCGCCTGGAATCCATTGACATTACCACCCATAATAGAGAAAAAATAACTCAAGATATATATTACGAACTGGACAATCCGCAACCTACCGATACAAATATCATCTATCGGGCGTCGTACAATGGAAACAATGCCCTCTATAGCTTGCAAAACGGCACTCATAAAAAAATTCTAAGCAGTAAATTCGGACTCCGTTTCCCGTCATACGACACAGAAGAGCAACGTCTTTACTTCTCGTTCTACACTTCTGACGGGTACAAGCCCGGCACAGCAACTCCACGGCAATTGGCGGCGAAACCTGTAGAATACGCCACCTACCCCTTAGCAGATGAAATGGCAAAACAGGAACAATGGCAGCAGACATTTACATACGACAGTGTATTCCCGACACGCTGCTATAATAAATTGACCCACTTGGTGAACCTTCACAGTTGGGCACCAATCTATGCCAGTCTCTCTCCAATGGAAGTGGATTTAGGTGCAACCATTTACTCACAGAACAAACTCAGCACACTCACCTTCACAGCCGGATATGTACGCCAATCCGGATACAAACACGGAAACTGGCTCCTGAACCTCACCTACAGCGGCTGGTGGCCCATTTTGAGTGTTGAATTCGAAAGCGGAAGAGAAGATTTTCAAAGTTTTGCAGATGGTCTCAACCTGCAGACAGGTCAAAAAGACGCCTTATACGTATTCAACAAATCCCAACGTTCATCGGCAGATTTTGTCATACAGTTTCCCTTCAACCTCTCATCCCGCCAATACAATAGTTCTCTGCGTCCATATCTGCGTTACCAGATAGAGGGGATACACCATCAACGCCCTAAACAGGTATATGGTTATGAACTGCAAGAAAACACAGCAATCCTCTATCCGGTACAAAAACAGGATTACCACATCTACCAAGCCAACCGTTACTACCAACTGATGGAATACGGTCTTACATACAGCAACCAAACCCGCATGACCGAACAGGAAATCAATCCCCGCTGGGGACAATTGCTCACCGGCGGTTTCACCCATGCGCTGACACATGGTTTGAATCTTGGGCAACAATGGTGGATTGCCGGTCGTCTCTATCTCCCCGGCTTCTGTGTCAACCACTCCCTCTCGCTTTACGGAGGATTCCAACACATGTCCGGCAAGACACGCAACTACAGCAATAAAATCTCCTATCCCCGCGGTATCAGTCTCAACGGATACGAAATTGCCACATTCCGCGGCTCTTACCACCTGCCACTGCTATTCCCGGACTGGCATATCAGTTCTCTGCTCTATTTCAAACAGATTGACGGATGTTTCTTCATAGACCTCGGTAGTAGCCTGCATCGTCTGGACAAATACATCTATTCTTCATACGGCATCGAACTGACAACCGACACCCACTTGTTCCGTCTGACCTATCCCATCCATGTTGGAGTACGTACCGGCTACGAGACCCAAACCAAACGGATGTTCGGAGAATTGCTATTCTCTATCGGATTGAGTATATAAGCTCAAGCCTCATCCAGTCGGGGGCGAATAATGAGCAAAGAAGGGAGTGCTGCAAACAGCTGATGATTGCGAGACAGTTTTTCACAAGCGGCATAGCTCATTACCAACAGACACTCTTTTGCATCAGACCACATTATCTCGCCAGGCGGTTTGCCCAAAACGAACTTCGCCGAATCCTGCTGCACAAAATCGGTCATTACACGCTCTTCCAAATAAGAATCATGCTGTTTGTCGGCAAAACATATTCGAATCGTCATACTCTTCTCGCCCAAACGGGTACGGGCATAATTAAAAAGAAACAAATCCTGCTCACTGTCAACCAACAATAATATTTCTGAAGCCTTTGTAAAACCCCGGTTTACAAATATTCCAACAGAACAATCCACCTCCTCCATAATGGATTCCAGTTTCTGACGCAACAGCAAGCCCGGCAATGATAAAGATGGCGACTTCAAAAGTTTAGACAAACCCGGTAAAAATGAAAATCTTGAATTCGTCTTTCTTTCCGCAGCATTTTCGGATTGCATAAACTGACGGCCTGCACCCACAAACAGATAATCCACATGCTCACGTTTCGCCATCCGCACCATATCCTGAATCAACTTTTCTGTCACATGATAACGTTCCTCAACTTTCAAACTCAACTTCTTCGCCTCTGCCCGCAAAGGTATAAAACTAAGCTCTTTAAATTCCTCTGCCATCGTCGGACTCAACTCCGTGCCCACAGTAAAGTGCGTTGCTATCAACTGCCCGGTCTGCAAGCGATCGCCCAACAACAAATCCGCCATATTCAACAGTGTCCTTCCACTTTCCGGAAGCCCGAACGACAACATCACTTTTTCATTATGAGATGTTTTTTCTGCCTGTTTTGCAAAGATCCTTTCCACCAGCGACAACAAAGGAGTAGTCATAAAAGTGGTCAGCAACGACATAATCAGCAACACAACAAACATCTGCGAAGAAAGAATCCCCATTTCAAGGCCGATATTCAATGCCACAAGCTGCATCAACCCCCTTGTGTTCATTAAGGTACCGACAATCAAACTATTCTTCCAACTTTCCCCTACAATCCTTGCCGCCAATGTACATCCACCCAATTTCCCGACAATTGCCACCACGACAAAAAGCAGACAAACACCCCATAATTCCCAAGAATTTATCAAACCGATTTCTGTATGCAAACCCGAAAAGGCGAAGAAAAGCGGCAAGAAAAAGACCAACGACACATCTTCCACTTTTTCCATCATCACCTTACGGAACCCGATATTTGCCGGCATGATTACCCCTGCCATAAAGGCTCCGAACAAGGCGTGAATACCGATAATTTCTGTAGCAACCGACGACACGACCAATAATAAAAAAATAAAACCGACAAAAGCCTTATTAATAACCTCCGAATTGACATACGCTTCGCCCAATTTGCGTAAGAATGGTCGCATCACCTTAAACATCAACACAATATAAACAACTGTCAAAGCGATGGTATATAATGCACTGACAAAACTCCCCGCCTTGGCCAATGCTATCACTATCGCCAACAGACACCAAGCAGTCACATCATCGTTAGCAGCAGAAGCAATAGAAAGCATCCCGACAGATGTCTTCGTCATATTGCGTTCCTGCACAATACGAGCCAATACAGGAAAAGCCGTGATACTCATCGATATCCCAATAAATAAGGCAAAAGGCAGGAAATCCGCCTGCCGGGAACCGTATTCCTGATAAACACCAATTGCAGCCAATACTCCCAGAAAAAAAGGCACTACAATACCGGCATGACTGATAACCAACGTTTCATGCAACTTATCTTTAATAACACTGAAATCTACTTCCAGACCTATCACAAACATAAACAACACCAACCCGGTCTCGCTCAACAACTTCAGATTACCCATAGATTCAGGCGGAAACAAAGCGACAAAAAAATCAGGAAAAACATATCCCAACAAAGAAGGCCCCAATACAATTCCCGCCAATATCTCCCCCATTACCCCCGGCTGGCCGATATATCTGAAAAGAAAAGAAAATATACGGACTGTAAACAAGATGACAATAATCTGCAGCAACATTATGGTCAAAGAATTAGCCAGATTACCGGATATGATACTCTGAAATAATTCGAAGGAATCGACATTCAAATTTGTTGCACTCTTTGCTGCCGACCGGTCATAAAGCTGTCCGGTACTAAGCGCAAAATAAATCAACACGCCGAAAATGGCCATCATGCCAATGTAGATCCAGTAGTTTGCATTGCTTCTTTTCATTCCCCAAAAGCTATATTATCCCTCAAAAGTAATATATTTTTTGAAAAATCATTATACTTTATCCACATTTTTTAAATCAAACAACCACATTGTCACAACTCTCTGTATTTCTAAATATTGCGTATCTGGTAAGTGAATTGATCAAACTGAGAGAATCCAAGACTTTCAAGAGCTTTGCGACTTGCTGACCGGTCGATTTCTGTATTATAATTCGGTATAAGCGGCAAACGGACAATACAATCATCCTGGCGCTCTTCTTTGGCTATCAACTGCAAATTGTCTATAACCCGGGCATTGTCATGCTGTGTATAATGACAATAAATATCAGAATTCCAATCCTTAATGTCAATTATCAAAGTATCTACAACAGGAAGCAAAACCTCAAGATTAGCAGTCGGCACATTCAAAGAGGTTTCAAGATTGAGATTCCAACTGATTCCGCAAAGTTTTCTGAACTCCTGAATAAATTGAGGATACAGACACGGCTCACCCCCTCCAAACGTCACCCCGCCATTGGTTGCCAGAAAATAGAGTTCGTCTATTCTTACTTCCTCATACAAACTTTCGGGGGTATATTCCTTAAAGCGGTTACTATTACCGAATGATTGAGGATTCAAACAATATCGGCAACGCAACGGACAACCATAGAAACCGACAAGCGAAGTGACCCCATTGCCGTCGGTCCGGAGACGGTGTCTTAATATTCCTATTATCTTTGCCCGAAGTGTCTGCATAACCATTGCATAAAAATATAATTCAACTACTTTTCATCACAATTTTCTGCTTTTCAATCGGACTGTTTTCCTGACATTATGCTTGAAACACTCTACATTGACATATACAGGAACGTCATACCCCTCCACTTTAATTCGCAATGCCATCTCTTTTTTCCAACTGCCATCTCCATTCTTAAACCCTCTGCCATAGTTCCAATATACCCGACAGGGGTGTTTTTCGTCGATGTACTCCGAAGATAACTCTTCCGCATGTTCCTCTCCGGCACGATCAAACCATATTCGCTCAACAGTTATTGTTTCTTTGCCAATACGATTTCCCTCTTCATCCACCACTTTAAGGTCAAAGCTGTTATTCCCTCCTTGCCAACCTTCCGGTATACCATCCCCAACCACCACTTCACCCATCAAAGCCATATCTGGAATAAGCGTAATAGTTTGAGTTTGCATCTTTTCCGTTACAGCAATCACCTGTTTCTTATATCCGACATACCCTACTTCCAACGTATCGCCTACGCGGGCAAACAAATTGAATGTCCCGTCGGCCTCGGTCAAAACACCCACTCTCAACCGCAAATTGGTTACAGTCGCTCCATGCAACGGCTTTTTAGAGACAAAACCATCCGACAAAGTGTCCGCTCCCTGCACCACTCCTTTTACTTGATTTACCACCTGTTCTGCATCTTCATATTCATCATCGACTTCACCATATACCCCAAAATCTCCCATAACCACCTCAAAGATCTCCTCATCAGTAGTAATGGTATCCCTTAAATTATCTACAGAATCACGTAATGCATCCGCAGCCGACGACATCGGCATCATCATAGCAAACGTCGCAGCTGAAATCCCGGCAAGAGAAACTGCCTTACCGGCAAGAGAACGAACGCGAAGCTGCTGCTCCAAATAGCACACCTCTGCCTCACATTTCGGACATGTACCCAGGCAATCGCCCTTGTAGCGACATTCAGAAACAACAAATTCAATGTCGTTGGCCTCAGCAATCTGCCGGCGAATCTCTTTTAGTATCTTACAGGTCTGTTTCCCTCGTGTCATTATTATGTGTATTGGGTCAGTGAGTAAATTTCCGTATCTCTACAAATTTAAGAAAAAAAAATCGTAAACCTCAGATGAAAAATATAGTTTTTCTACTATACCCGCCATTCTGCCGACAAACACCTTCTCATGTCCCACATTTCTCTATCTCCATTGGAGACACCACAGGATTTCCATTTACCAAGACAACTAGGGTTTTGAGC
>CAJJNP010000055.1 GCA_905193145.1 uncultured Odoribacter sp.
GCCGGAGTTTTTGAATATGATATGCCTGTGACTCTTTTGAAAGGAGATAAAAGCATAACAGAAAAACCGGTAACATTGACTTTGCGTTTGGTCGCTACTCCTGAATTGGGGATTGCCTACGGGGATCGTTCCGAGCTTCGTCTGTTAATTGCAGATATGCTGAAAAAACCTGAAGGTGAAGGATACTATGGAGATATGACTGTTTTTAAGGATTTGTTTGGCGAATATTCCAAGACTAAACATTTGATGATTATAGACCTTGTAGGTCATGATTTTTGGGATGGAAACTATGGGAGTTATGGAGGTGCTTATGGATTGTTTTATGAAAAAGGATACTATACTCCTTATGCCAGAAAATTATATAAAATTATTACAGAGAAGGAGATTAAGGATGAGAATGGAAAAATAATGCAAGGTTGGATGGTTCCTTAGGTAGGTAAGTTGTAAATTTAAAATAGAGTTTGTTATGAAAAAACTAGATATTAAGTATTTATGGATTTTATTCATAGTATTGATGTTTTCATGTATAGATGATGATTCAAAATTCGGAGGTGTGGATATTGATGAAATAAAAATAGAGGGAATTAAGGATTATCAGGAAATCGAATGGGGGGGACATTTGATTGTACAACCCAATGTTACAACGAAATTTGGAGATAAATCTAATTTGTCATTTGTGTGGTATAAGTATAATCAAGAGCAAAGTATAGCAGATACTTTAGCTTATACAAAGGATTTGGATGTTGTAATTAATGATGTTTTGCCTGGAGTGGAAACTACATTGACATTTAAGGTGATTGATAATAATACTGGTGTGTATTCGTTGTACAATTCTAAATTTGTCACTTTAGGTAAATATTCCGGTGGGACTTTAATGTTATATCGTAACAATGGTGAGATTGAATTAGGTCTGTTGAAAAAGGATGGAACAACTTTATATGAGAATATTTTTTCTCAAATGAACGAAGGAGAGAAATTAGGAAGTGCTTCCAAAAGAATTATTCTTACAAAGAATTATCCTCAAAATTCTTTACCTTATAAAGCTGTTGTTGTTACTTGTGATGACCCGACAGGAGGAGTTTATTTGGATGCAGATGCTTTTATTAAGAAGGATATCATGAAGAATAAATTTGTTTTTGGAGAAGATATGACTGGAAATATTGTTATCAGTGGAAATTACAATAATCAAAGTACTGAATATTTGATTGTAAATGGTAAAGTGCATGGAAGAGCATTCGGATATTCGGATAGGGCAGACTGGGATCCTGAAATAGTTTTTCTTTCCAACCCGACAGAGTATGCTGCAGCAGCTTTTGTAGCCCAGCCTACAGATTATCCTTTTTATGCTGCTCCGGTGTTTTATGATAATTTGAATGGAAGGTTTATGTTAAATACTAATGGAGGGTACTTTAGCTCTATTTCAGGAGAAAATGATGACATTTCAAAATTTGATCCTTCTAATGTAGGCAAAGGTATTATTCTTGTTGCAAGTGGCTCTATGAACTCTTCGTTAAATGAAATCTGGGCTTTGATGAAAAATACCAATTCAGGTGAATATATGTTGTTAACATACAAATTCATTTATGATTTTGAGAATCGGACCTATTCTTTTGTGTCTCTATCCAAGCAAGTGATCCCAACAGATAAATGTCCGGGTTTGTATGCAGCAACAACATTTGTTCCGGGAACTAAACAGCTTATTTCCAGTAGTTATCCATGGGTGATGGAAGCTAAAGGAATCTCAGATGTTTTGCTTTATTTAAGTAATAATAAGGTGTATGCGCTTAATGTACATAATGTGGCAGAAGGTGTGATTGTTGATGGTAATCAGGAAAATTATACTTTGACCACACTGGATTGTACAGAAGTATCTTGGCCAACAGCAGATGATCCCAATGCCACAATACCGCAATTGACTTTAGGAATTATAGATCAAAGCGCCGGAGATAAAAAAGCCGGTATTGCAACTTACAAATTGGATAATATCGGAGGTTTATCTGCTCATAAATTATATGCAAAGACAGGTTTTTGTGATGAGGTATTATTTACGATAGAAAAACAGGAATAAAATATGAATAAGAATATGAAATTATTTGGAATGATTGTTGGTATGGCATGTATAGTATCTGCTTGCCAATCCGGTCGAATGCGAATTATAGGTGAAATTGGTCCGGTACAGGAAAATAAAGTGTATGTAGGTGAGATTGTTAGTGATTATTACAATACGTTTAAAATTATTGATTCTGCAGCAATTGTTGATGGCAAATTTTCTATAACATTGGATAGTGTTGCACCTCAAATGTTGATGCTTGGATTTAGACAGGGAGAAGGGGGACCAATTGTTGTAGAAAATGGAAACTTACACATAAAACTTGTAAAAGAGGAGGCAGGAGGCATTCAATGGAATATTATAAATGGTAGCCTGAATAAAGCATATAAGGAATATTTGAGGGAAATATATGTTGCAAAACAGAAGCATGTGACAGATTCATTGGATCGTTTGTTTTATGCAGCAAGGGAGCAAGGCAATTGCGAAGAGATGGCAAGAATAAAAGAGGAGTCTGTCTCTTATTATGAACAAGGAGAAATTGCGGCTAAAAAAGTGAATGAGAGATGGGTTGAAGAAAATAAAAATAATGTGATAGGAAGTTATATTTATTATTCCCAATTATTCGTTCGAAAGGATTTTCCTACAAAAGATGAAGTGGATAAGGAAAAAGATTATTTACAATCTTTTGAGGGGCAGGCTTTGGAAACACCTTATTGTGAAAAGATGAAGCAAAGATTGGATTTATATGCCCAATGTTGCATAGGCGCTATTGCTCCCGACATTATTGGTAAGGATACTTTAGGCAACACTTTAAAATTAAGCGACTTTAGAGGGAAATATGTTATTGTTGATTTTTGGAATTCTTATTGTCATTGGTGTAGAGAAGAGACGCCCTGGTTGCAGAAAGCCTTGGATGCATTTAAAGATAAGAATTTTACTATTTTGGGAGTTTCTAATGATCCTAAAAAAGAGTTATGGCTAAAGGCAATTGAAGAAGATAATAGTCGGTGGAATCACATCTTGTTGCCACGAGAAAGCTCTGTTATGGATACCTATTGTATAAAAGGAATTCCTCATATAATTCTGGTTGATCCTGAAGGAAAAATTCTAGCAAAAGATATTAGACATAATGAATTAGTGAGTGTACCTTTGAAATTTATAGGTGATTAAAACACAAGACCCGGTATTATACCGGGTCTTGTGTTTTTGTAAAATTTATATGTATTTTGTCCCGTTTTTTCTCTGAAAAATGTAGATTATCAGTGGCTTGTTATTTCTTAAACGAATTCCTAACATGCATTACTTTTGTACATGTTTACATCATAGCTGTTTGTATATCCTTTCTTGCCGGTCTTGATATAGGTTTTCAGGCATCATTGGGTGATTATAATGTGGAATAAGAAATGGTTTATTTGTTTGTTCTTCGTTTTTCTCTGCCTCGTTCTCAAATGTTTTGAGTGCTATAACCTTGGTCTATAGCTCCTGTAAACTGCGGGGAAGGAACGGAGAAGCTTTGAAAGAGTGTGAGAGGAGGGAGGGAATGGAGGCTTGGAGGATATATCATATCTTGGCAGAAATGAGAGTAGGAAATGCCAAATAAATTATCTAATTTTGTATGTATTCTATATTTTACATTTAAGATGCATGTATTATGAAATATCCGGTTGGTATACAGACTTTCGATCAGATAATAGAACGTGGTTTTGTTTATGTGGATAAGACCGATATGGTCTATTCTTTGGCAACAGAAGGAAAAATTTACTTTTTGAGCCGTCCCCGGCGTTTCGGGAAAAGTCTGTTGCTTTCCACTCTTCGTGCCTATTTCGAGGGAAAGAAGGAACTGTTTGCCGGCTTGAAAATCGATGCGTTGGAGCAGGAATGGCATGCACATCGGGTGTTTCATTTTGATTTTAACGGAATCAATTTCACTGAATCCGGTGCTTTAAACCGGGTATTGGATAGTATGCTTTCCGAGTGGGAGCGGGAATACGGTATTGTAACGGATGTCCCCCAAGAATATGGTTTGCGTTTTTACCGTATCTTGCAGGCTGCGGCAGAGCAGACGGGACGGGGTGCAGTGGTTCTGGTGGATGAGTATGATAAGCCTTTGCTGGATGTATTGGAGAGGGAGCCTGAATTGTTGGACCGGAATCGTGATATATTGAAGGCTTTTTATTCCGTGTTTAAACAAGCCGATGCATCTTTGCGCTTTGTTTTTCTGACGGGTGTTACCAAATTCTCGCAGGTCAGTGTGTTCAGTGGTTTCAACCAACCCAAGGATATCAGTATGTTTGATAAATATGAAGCTCTTTGTGGCATTACGGAAGAGGAATTGTATACACAGTTTGCAGAACCTATTCGTGAGATGGCAGAGTCGGACGGTTGTAGCGAAGAGGAAATCCGCCTGCGGTTGAAGCGGCATTATGATGGTTATCACTTCAGTGAGGGGATGACAGATATTTACAATCCGTTCAGTGTTTTGAATGCGCTTGATAGTCGCCGAATCCGAGATTACTGGTTCACCAGCGGTACGCCATCTTACTTGATTCGGTTGATGAATCATTTCCATGAGGGGATAGATGAACTGACCAATAAGTATTATCTTCCGGACGAGTTTATCAATTACAAGGCTGATGTGGAGTATCCATTGCCGATGATTTATCAGAGTGGTTATCTGACGATTAAGGATTACGACAAGGATTCGAACCTTTTTCTGCTTGATTTTCCTAACAACGAGGTGAAGAGCGGTTTTCTGGCAATGGTGGCGACGAACTATCTGCAATGTCGTATGCCTTTGGAGTCTTGGATGGTGAAAGCGGTGTTTGCGTTAAAGCGGGGGCAATTGGAAGAATTCCGCAAAATGCTGACCTCTTTCCTGGCAGGTATCCCCTATAGCATGCGGCGCAAGGACAATGAGCCGGAACGGGAGCGTTATTTCCACTATACGTTTTATTTGTTGCTTCGTCTGATGAGTGTTTATACGGTTTTGGTGGAAAAGGAGCAGAGCGAAGGTCGGGTGGACTGCATTGTTGAAACGCCTCAATATGTGTATATCTTCGAATTCAAGTTGGATGGCACGGCAGCCGATGCATTGCGGCAGATAGAAGAGAAAGGTTATGCCCGTCCGTATGAATCCGATGCTCGCCAGTTGTATAAGGTTGGGGTGAATTTTTCTTCCAAGACGGGGACGGTTGAAGGGTGGAAATGCCGTAGATGAATCAATTGGTTTGTCGGGATACGTGGATTGATGACTAAAATCAGTTACAGAGATTCACTAAAGTTCTCAAAGAGTATTTTATCTTTGTGTGTAATATTGATGATTATACAGGATTGAAGGATATGCAGATACTACTGGCAAATGCCAAGATAATGTTTGAGAAGTCGGATGTAAAGCCGGCTTCCGTGCCGACGTTTCAGCGAGAGGCTAACGGATTGGCAATGGAGATGGCGGCGTTGAATGTGGAGGAATTGGCGGAGCAGCTCGGGTGTAGCCGGAAATTGGCGGTTGAGAACTGGAAGCGGTATCAGGATTTTTTCTGTACTGAAAGTATGCCTGCTATCATGGCATTTAATGGACAGGCATATAAGCATTTGAAGGCAAATAATTTGAGTGCAGAGACTGTTGATTTTGCTCAGAGGCATTTGTGGATTACTTGTTTCTTGTATGGTCTGCTCCGACCGCTGGATGCTGTGGTGCCTTATCGGATGGAACATACGGTGAAATTGCCGTTGGCGGGAGCGGTTTATCAATTCTGGAGGGATAAGTTGACTGATGTGTTGATTGAGAGTGTGAAAAATGATGACGGTGTGTTGGTGCATCTTTCAACGGAGGAATATGAACATTTGTTTGATTGGCAACGGGTATGTCGGGAGGTGACTGTGGTGCATCCGCTGTTTTATGTGCGTGATGGTAAAGGGAAGTTGAAGATTCAGGCGGTATGGGCAAAGTCATGCCGGGGAGCGATGGTGCGCTATATATTGGAAAATCGTATTTCCGGAATAAAAGGACTGCATGCTTTCAGTTACAAAGGTTTTGAATATCGGGCGGATTTGGGCGAGATGGCTTATCCGCATTTTGTAAGAGAGTAATTTTTTTTAATAGATCCTGCAATGAGTTGGAATGATGATTATGATGTGGATTCTGAAAGTCTGAACGAAAATGAGGATGTTGAGGTACGCATCTGTGCCGGCTGTGGCTGTGAGTTTATCCCTGATGAAGAGGATGAGGAGTTTTGTATTGATTGCCGGGATGATGCGTGATGAGACTTGTATTGTATATTGTAGGGGTGATATGGGGAGTGTGTGTCTCCTGTAAGAGCTCTTTGCCGCCAATCGATTATACACAATGGGTGAACCCGTTTATCGGCACAGATTTTACCGGGAATACCTATCCTGGAGCTCAGGTTCCTTTTGGGAGGGTGCAGTTGAGTCCTGACAATGGTCTGTCGGGGTGGGATCGTATTGCCGGGTATTTCTATCCGGATAGTACGATTGCTGGATTCAGCCATACTCATTTGTCGGGGACTGGTGCCGGTGATCTTTATGACATTTCTTTTATGCCTGTGACGCTGCCTTATGTGGAGGCTGAGGGGGCTTTGGGGATTTACTCGAAGTTTTCGCATGGTGATGAGGCTGCCTCTGCCGGTTATTATCGGGTGAGACTGGCGGATTATGATATCGATGTTGAATTGACAGCGACGGAGCGGTGTGGTATCCAGCGATATACATTCCCACAGGATGAGGCTGTGGTGTTCCTGAATTTGGGGAAAGCGATGAATTGGGATCGTACTACGGATGCTTATGTGGAAGTGGTGGATTCATGTACGGTGCAGGGTTATCGTTTTTCTGATGGATGGGCAAGGGGGCAGCGTGTGTTTTTCCGTTCTGTTTTTTCGAAGCCATTTGATAACATGGTGTTGGATTCAGTTACGATGATAGTCCGCTTTGATTTTGAGTCGCTTGTTGGAAAAACATTGGTGGTGCGGACGGCGCTCTCCGGTGTCAGTATGGAGGGGGCTGCCAAGAATTTGGTTGCCGAGGCTCCGCATAATGATTTTGACTGTTATAGAGAGGAGGCCCGAGAGAGCTGGAATCATGAATTGGGAAAACTAGAGGTTAAAGGCTGTAATCAGGATGAACTGGTGAATTTTTATACAGCTCTGTATCATACGATGCTGGCTCCGACGATATACAGCGATGTGGATGGGGCTTATTATGGACCGGACAGGCAGGTTCACCATGCAGATGGGTGGGTGAACTATTGTACTTTCTCGTTGTGGGATACATACCGTGCAGCATATCCGTTATTGACTTATACACAGCCTCACCGCACGAATGACATGGTGAAGTCGCTGTTGGCTTTTTATGAACAGAACGGCCGCTTGCCGGTGTGGAATTTATGGGGGAGTGAAACGGATATGATGATGGGGTATCATGCTGTGCCTGTCATTGTGGATGCCTGCCTGAAGGAAATCGGTGATTTTGATGCCGTGAAGGCTTTGGAGGCTTGTGTGGCAACGGCAAATTTGGATGATTACCGAGGTATCGGACAATACAAGAAATTTGGATATGTTCCTTATAATCTGAAAGATGAATGGAATGCAGAGGATTGGTCGCTATCCAAGACCTTGGAATATGCCTTTGATGATTATTGCATAGCTATGTTGGCAGAGAAACTGGGCAAGAAACAGTTGGCTGAAGAGTTTTATATGCGTTCGCAGAATTACCGAAATGTGTTTAATCCGGCAACGGGTTTTATGCAGCCTCGGGATGATAAGGGTGTATTTCAGCCGGATTATTCTCCCGATGAATATACTCCCCATATCTGTGAGAGCAATGGGTGGCATTACTTATGGTCTGTGCAGCATGATATAGAAGGTTTGATGGCATTGATGGGAGGAAAAGAGCGTTTTGCAGAAAAATTGGACAGAATGTTTGCGTATGTCCCTTCGAATCAGAAGGAGCTGCCGATATTCAGTACGGGTATGATAGGGCAATATGTTCATGGAAACGAACCGTGCCACCATGTTATTTATCTGTATAACCGGACTGGGCAGACCTGGAAGACTCAGAAATATGTAGCTCAAGTGATGCACAACCTTTATATGAATGCTCCGGACGGATTGTGCGGTAATGAGGATTGCGGGCAAATGTCCGCTTGGTATGTATTCAGTGCTATGGGATTCTATCCGGTGAATCCTGTCGGCGGGCGGTATGAAATCGGTACTCCGCTTTTCCCTGAAATGCGAATGCATCTTTCCAACGGAAAGACTTTTACAGTGCTGGCTCCGAAGGTGAGTCCACAGAATGTTTATATTCAGTCGGTACGTGTGGATGGAAAACCTTACGATAAAAGTTATCTGACCCACGAGCAAATCATGGAGGGAGTGACCGTGGAATTTGAGATGGGACCGGAACCGATATGGTAAAGCGTGCAGAATGAACGAACCTCTTAAAAAACAATAGGCGGTAAGTCTTTGAAAACAAGAACCTACCGCCTAAAAGTTTAGTTATCTGTCATTTATTGCTTGTGCATGATAGCAGCTTGGGCCGCAGCTACGCGTGCGATAGGCACACGGAACGGAGAACAGCTTACGTAGTTCATGCCTACTAAGTCACAGAAGATTACTGATGAAGGTTCACCTCCGTGCTCACCACAAATACCTACTTTCAAGCTTGAGTTTGTCTTGCGACCTAACTCTACACCCATTCTAACCAGACGACCTACACCTTCCTGATCGAGAACTGCAAATGGATCTGTTTTCAAGATACCTTTACGGATGTATTCCGGCAAGAATTTACCAGCATCGTCACGAGAGTATCCGAATGTCATCTGAGTCAAGTCGTTGGTACCGAATGAGAAGAATTCTGCAACTTCTGCAATCTGGTCTGCAGTGATAGCTGCACGCGGGATTTCAATCATGGTTCCTACCATGAAGTCTACTTTTACGCCTTTTTCTTCAAATACCTGTGCTGCAACGCGACGGATGATTTCTGACTGCTGTTTCAACTCTTTTACTGTACCTACAAGCGGAACCATGATTTCAGGTTTAGGATCCAAACCACGCAGTTTCAAGTTGCAAGCAGCCTCAATGATAGCACGTGCCTGCATTTCTGTGATTTCAGGATAAGTGATACCCAGACGGCAACCACGGTGTCCTAACATCGGGTTGAATTCATGCAGTGAATCTACTTTCTCTTTGATGCGAGCCACTGGCATACCCAGTTTCTGTGCCATATATTGTTGTGATGCCGGTTCGTTCGGAGTGAACTCATGCAAAGGTGGGTCAAGCAGACGGATGGTTACGCCGAGACCGTTCATTGCTTCAAGGATTCCTTCGAAGTCTTCTCTCTGCATCGGAAGAATCTTGTTCAATGCTGCACGACGGCCTTCTACTGTTTCAGAAAGAATCATTTCGCGCATTGCATCAATACGGTGACCTTCGAAGAACATATGCTCTGTACGGCAAAGTCCTACTCCCTTAGCTCCGAATTCACGTGCTTTACGAGCATCTTTCGGGGTATCTGCATTGGTACGTACGTACATGCGGGTGTATTTTTCTGCCAAGTTCATGATGGCTGTGAAGTCGCTGTTCAGGGTAGCATCTTCTGTCTCTACTTTACCCAGATAAACTTCTCCGGTTGAACCATTCAATGAAATCCAGTCTCCTTCATTGATAAGGTTGCCGTTTACGCTGAAGTTGCGTTTTGCGTAGTCTACTACGATGTCTCCTGCTCCAGATACACAGCATTTACCCATACCACGAGCAACTACGGCTGCGTGTGAGGTCATACCTCCACGGGCTGTAAGGATACCTTCTGAAACGTTCATTCCACGCAGGTCTTCTGGTGAAGTTTCCAAACGTACAAGTACTACTTTTTCGCCTCTGTTTTTCCACTCTTCAGCTTCGTCTGCGAAGAATACTACACGACCGCATGCTGCGCCCGGAGATGCTGGCAGACCTTTGGTGATAGTGTGAGCTTTTTTAAGAGCTTCTTTGTTGAATACCGGGTGAAGAAGTTCGTCCAATTTAGCCGGTTCCTGACGTAATAATGCTGTTTTTTCGTCAATCATGCCTTGTTTCAACATGTCAACAGCCATTTTTACCATGGCAGCTCCGGTACGTTTACCGTTACGAGTCTGCAACATCCAAAGTTTACCATCCTGAATGGTGAATTCCATATCCTGCATATCGTGGAAGTGTTCTTCCAGTTTGTTCTGTACAGCATCCAAGTCTGCGTATGCAGATGGCATTGCTTCTTCCAATGAAGGATATTTAGATGCACGCTCTTCTTCTGAAATTCCTTGTTGTTTTGCCCAACGACGAGATCCTTCGATGGTGATTTCCTGTGGAGTGCGGATTCCGGCAACTACGTCTTCGCCTTGTGCGTTGATTAGGTATTCTCCGTTGAAAATGTCTTCTCCGGTTGCTGCATCACGGGTGAAAGCTACACCGGTAGCTGAGTTGTTACCCATGTTTCCGTATACCATTGACTGTACATTAACTGCAGTTCCCCATTCTTCAGGAATCTGGTTCAGCTGACGGTAAAGTACTGCACGTTCTGTCATCCAAGAATCGAATACAGCACAGATTGCTCCCCAAAGCTGTTCCCATGGACAGGTCGGGAAGTCTTTACCGGTACGGCTTTTTACAACAGTCTTGAAGTTTTCTACCAAAACCTGGAGGTCTTCAACTGTAAAATCAGTATCGTTTTTGATATTTTTAGCTTCTTTCAGCTTGTCGATTTCTACTTCAAAAGGATTGTGTTCGCCTTTTGCAGCAGCAACGCCCATTACAACGTCACCATACATCTGGATAAAACGACGGTAAGAGTCCCATGCAAAACGTGCATTGCCTGATTTCTCTGCCAATAACTGTACTGCGTCATCGTTCAAACCAAGGTTCAGTACAGTGTCCATCATACCCGGCATAGATACACGTGCTCCGGAACGTACGGATACCATCAACGGGAATGCTTCACCTTTTGAGCCGAATTTTGCATTCATGATTTTTTCCATGTGTGCGATTCCGGCTTTTACTTGATCTTCAATCAATTTTACTACTGCATCTTTTCCTTGTTGATTGTAGAGAGTACAAACTTCTGTTGTGATGGTGAAACCTGCAGGTACTGGCAGCCCGATGAGATTCATTTCTGCAAGGTTGGCACCTTTACCACCCAGCAGATTTTTCATGTCTGCTTTTCCTTCAGCTTTTCCGTCTCCAAATGTGTAAACGTACTTAGTGTTCATATTGTGTTTTTTGTTATTTTGCCTCCCGCAAGGAGGCGGTTGTTATTATAAAGTTGTTATTTTCTCAAAGTATTGAATCTCAATTAAGAATGTGTTATATATAACCACTTATTTCAAACTGCGAAATTAAGATATTTTTTTTTATATACAAAAATGGTTTTTCTGTTTTTTAGAGAATGCGTATTTTTGCAGAGAATTTTAATGGTATGAAGAAACGATATAATGATTTTCCGTCTTTTTTTAAGACGCTGTTTCACGAGCGGGTGCAGAAATTGTCTATTGACGGTGGTTTTACCTGTCCGAACCGAGACGGAGTGAAAGGGGTGGGCGGATGCAGCTTTTGTAATAATCGTAGTTTTAGTCCAGGGTATTGCCGGGCTACAGCTTCTATTACTTCGCAAGTGGAAGAGGGAAAAGTTTTTTTTGCTCATAAGTATGCAGGTCAGAAATATTTGGCATATTTCCAAGCTTATTCGAATACTTATGCTCCGCTTGAGGTGTTGAAAAATAGGTATGAGGAGGCTTTGGCTTGTCCGGATGTTGTAGGGTTGGTAATCGGTACCCGTCCGGATGCTGTCAGTGAAGAGGTGCTTGATTATATTGCTGATTTGGCTAAAAGGTATTATGTTTGTGTGGAGTATGGAGTGGAGTCGGTGAATGAGGAGGTTTTGAAAACCATTAATCGAGGACATTCTTTTGCTGAGGCTGAAAGAGCCATTTGTATGACTGCTGAGCGAGGAATTACTATTGGTGCTCATTTGATATTTGGGTTGCCGGGAGAGAGTAGAGAGTCGATGCTGGCAGGGGCGGTGCGTTTGTGTGATTTACCAATCAATGTATTGAAGTTGCATCAATTGCAAATTATTCGTGATACTCGTATGGCAGATGAGTATTTGAAAAATCCTGCGGCATTCCGGTTGTATTCTCTAGAGGAGTATTTGGATTTTGTGGTGGATGTTATTGAATATATTCGGCCGGAGGTTTATTTGGAGCGTTTTGTTAATCAGGCTCCGGAGGAGTATCTGATTGCTCCAAGATGGGGTGTCAAGAATTTTGAATTTGTTGCTAAGCTGGATAAGCGTTTACAAGAACGAGATAGTTGGCAAGGGAAGAAAAGAGGTTTTGAGAATTTATTTATATAATTGATATGATAGGACAGGGAAAGGTATATGAAAGATTGGCTGAGCTGGGGATTGGATTTGATTATCTGGAACATCCGGAAGCTCCAACAATTGAAATCGCGCGACAGTATTGGGTGAATCTGGATAGTACGCATTGTAAGAATTTATTTTTTCGCAACCATAAGGGCAACCAGCACTATCTGGTGATTTTCCATTGTGACCAGACGTTGGCTATTCATGATTTGGAGCATTTGTTGCACCAAGGAAAATTGAGTTTCGCTTCGGAAAAAAGAATGGAGAAGTATTTGGGATTGAAACCGGGGTCGGTAAGTCCTTTTGGATTGGTGAATGATGTGGAACACCATGTCTATGTTTTTTTGGATGAAAATCTAAAGAAAGCTTCTAAATTGTCTTTTCATCCGAATGATAACCGAGCTTCCCTGGCTATCAAAACGGAAGATTTTATCCGCTTTATGGATAGCTCAGGGAATAGCTATGAATGGATTAAATTATATTAATCGTTTTATTTAGCGACATAGCCATTGGATGTGTTTGATGATGGCGTGTGTGCATACCGGGCAAAACTTGTCGGTGGAGAATTCCTTCATCAGGCAAGTTTGGAACGGTCGGTAGATGCCTTTGCTGGCATATCCTCCGCCTTCGAAGACTCCTACTTCATTTTTGTATTCTTCAGTCTGAGGAGTAGGGATGGGGGTGGTGGGTTTTATCAGTTTTTTCCAGTCTTTTTTATCAAAATCCTTTAATGTGGTCAAGTTCTCTTCCCAAGGTTCGATATTTTTGGGATACATTTCGCTGTAGGATACCGTGCCTACATATTCATCGCCTAATCCCATCAGTACATGACCAAATTCGTGTACATATATTTTTCCGGTGCTCGTTGGATGGTGAGCAGCACTGATACCGTAGAAGTTGTAGATACCGCCGCCTCCGTATTTTTGTGTGTTGGAAAGCACATAGATATATTCGTAGGGGACATGTGCTGCAATGTCTCGAAGACCCTGGAAGTCTTCAATCATTTGGTAGCGCTCGGAGTCGAAGGTGTAGAAACTGGCATTTGCGACCGTGTTTTTCCATACGCGTTCGCCCGGAAGGGATACGCCCGAATCTTTAGATGGTGCCCATACGGCACGGACATTAAAATTGTTTGCCTGTTCTTTGTAGGGAGAGTAGCTGAAGAATTCGTTTACAAAATTCTGACATGCTTCAACAAATTTTTCTTTTTCGTTGGCTGCATATCCTTCTGGTACGGGTACCAAATCTATACGCTTGGATGGTTGACCATGGTAGGCAACTTCAAATGTTTCATATTGTGGGGTAAAAGGACGGATAAAATAGGACTCTGGGTTGATATCCTGTGTGAATTTTTTTTCGAATACTCCTTTTTTATTGCGAGAATAGATTTCTATTCGTACTGGATTTTTAGGATAGGGAAATATGACTGATTCCGGCATAGCTTTGCGGATGTGTTTGGCTTCATCGGTTGCTTGCCATTCGTTGAACAGGGTGTTGAAGCTACGTGAGTAAATCTCTTTACCGCTGGCTTTGTCTATGATTTTAAACATTTGCATTCCGTAGCCGGTGTTATCTAACAATGTCACTTTAGAACCTCCCCAATAGGGTTCTGCTTTCAGTTCATCGAAGAAATATTCTTCGGTTTGGTAATCTCCGCAATGATAATAGTCAAAACGCATGGTGCGCTCATGAAAGTATTTTTCAAATTGAGCTTGGGTTGTTCCGCAAGCTATAACGATTGCGATAACAGTAAAAAGAATATTTTTCATGTTTATGTTAGTTTGGTTTTGATTTATCGAGTCCTGTCGTACCAAGAGTCCTTTTTTGTCAGCTTTAAGTCGCGCAACATGCTGGAACGTACATTGATTTGAAAGTTATATGACTGGTGGGTACCAAATGGTATACATGAAAAGGTCATTTCCCAACAATGTAAGTCTCGGGTGATATTAAAGCTAGTCGCAGTAATCTCTTTTTGCTGGAAGTCAAAGCCGGTTCGGAATGAGAATTTCCACTTGGGGGTCAATGAGAAATTCCCGTTGGCACTGATAATTTGTGATATGGTATTTTTGCTCAACGGTTTCGTTGCTCCTTCAGCTCTGTTAGGAGAATAATTTTTAGAATAGTTGAATGAATAATCCAGACTGATACTCCAAGGAACTTCAAAGTCCATGTATTCATCGTATCGTCCTCCTAGAATAGGGTCTTTTTCTTCTTTCTTTTTACCATTGTCAGAAGAAAACTGGATACCTGTAGATGCTGTTACACGTGTTAAACGTCCAATACCTCCGGAATATTTGTTGATACGTTGTGCGTTGGCATTGATGGCATACGGATCAAGGGTTCCGGTGAGGTTGATATTTACTTTGTTGTTGAAAATTTTTGTACGTGCAGTCAATGAGATATTGCTCCAACGCATGGAGTCGGCAAAGAAATTATAACTGCTGGCAATACGGAAACTTTCTAATATCTTGACTTTTTTGAATTCTTCTTTACCGGTTGAGTCATCGTCATTACGCACTTTCATTTCTACATTATTGTCAATGCTCAAATTTAAGGTTGCGCTCTGTTGAGAACGTTCGGAACTGGTGGGTGTGCCGTATACTTGACCTTCAAAAATGGAGTATCTTTGTTCCTGACCATTTCTGTCTAAGTATGTTTTCCAGTATTTATCAGGGTCGACTCCCCAATTGGGAGAGTAGGATATGCTTGCACTTGGGCTTAATACATGGCGGATTGCATGTACTTTTTTGTCTGGCTTGAATTGGTACATACCGTAGATTGTCGGATTATAGGACATCGATATGCTCGTCGTATAATTGTGTGCATAATGAAGACCATAAATCGTATCCATCGGAATATAGCCATAGTTGGCCATGGTTGAGTCTGTTACCCAATTTCCTTTTCGAATAGATTTGAGGTAGGCAACACCTTTGTAGTTTATTGAAGGTGAAATGGATAAGTCTTTGACTATGTTGATGCTGGTACTCAATGGAATGGAGTGCTGGAATCCATTATCCCAATCTCGTGCAAGGTGTTTGAATGATTCTCCCAACATGGATTCTTTTGTCTGAATAGAGTTTTTCATTTCAGCACTATAGGTGAAGCCAATGTTTTCATACCATTTCATTTTTCCTACCCGTTCTTTGCGGCGTAGAGGATAAATTTGTGATACCCGAAAGTTTAAGTTCGGGAATGACAATGAGATGGTAGTGTCTCGGCTGTTTTGGTTATGGTTGAAGCTGGCTGTAAGGCTGAATGGGCGATCCGGCCATTTTTTACTCCATGAAATACTGGACTGCTTACGTTGATTGGCAATGTCATCAATGTTTGTGCCGCTATTGTAGTAGTTGTTGCTGGCAGATGACATATCCACTGAAGCAGAGAATGTGGTGTAAGGATTGGCTTTAGGATCCTGGGTATGAGTCCATCGTACAGACCAGTCTTTGGATTGCGTGTAATCTGGTGTGCCTTTTTCACTTGTGTGGTTGCGGCTCATGCTAAAATTGAAATTACCGCTGAATTTGTACCGCTTGCGATAGGTGGAGCCTAAGTTTGCTGCCCATGATCCATTGGTGTAAATCGTTCCTGTCAGCGCCATATCAATGTAGTCGCTTATATACCAATAATAACCTCCGTCCCGTAAGTTGAAGCCACGCATACGCTCTTCTCCGTAAGTAGGCATCAAGATACCGGAGGTTCCTTTTTTGGTGATTGGGAAAAAGCCGAATGGAATGGCTAAAGGAAGAGGTACATCTTCTATATATAGATTGGCGAATCCAGATACGACTTTTTTGTCTTTGATAAGCTTGGCTTTACTCATTCGAATGTAAAAGTGAGGATGGTCGTGCTGGTCGCAGGTGGTGTACCAACCATTTTTTACACAATAGATAGAATCGGACATTCGTTTGGTCAGTTTACCTTGTATATACCCTTCTCCTTGTTGTGTGATAATTTCTTTGACATATGCTTTACCTGTCTTGAAATTGTATTTTAAGTCCAAGCATTCGAATTCTTGAGCACCTTCCTTGAATACAGGTTTGCCCTGCAATGTACCGGCTGTGTCGGAGACACCACTAGCATAAGCTTCGTTTGTGCCCATGTTCAGTGATATTGAGTCAGCTTTTAGTTCTGTTGTGAGATATTTGATAAATCCATTTTTATATAAAAACATCTCTTTGTTTGGTATGGAGAGTTTTATGGAGTCATCAGCTGTGTAGCTGACAATATCTTTAAACATTGGAGCTGGCACAGAGTCCTGGGCCGTTGTATCTTGTGGGTTTATACTGGGGTGGATGCTATCTGCAACAATGTGTGAGGAATCAGCAATGAAAGTTGTGTCCTGAGTGATAGTCTTGACATCTTGTCTTTTTATGGTGCTGTCCTGTTGCTGCTTAACGCTTTGAGAGACTGTGTCTACGTGTTTGATAGCTACCTCTGCAATAGAGTCTTGCTGCTTCGTATCATTTGTGCTAACCCCTGTTTCATTTTGCACGACATGGGATGCCACGGAACAAGCGGCCATTGCTAAAATGACAGAAAACGTAATAAAATGGCTTATGTATGTTCTAATTTGCAATTTATTATACTATTTTTGTGATGTATAAACGCATCCCGTTTCTCGGATTCGGAGTGCAAATGTAAGAAATAAAGTTTTAAATGTAATGATAAATAGATACGGAATTACAGGAATCTTGATGATGTTTTTGGTTTTTGGTTCCATGCACATCTCCGTAG
>CAJJNP010000056.1 GCA_905193145.1 uncultured Odoribacter sp.
AGACCATTATATATATATCCTAACTTCTTTAATATAACTTACTTATCAACGGCAGGATGTAATTATAATTACCAAAATGGCTTGGGATTACCGAGTGCAGGTAAATTTGGTTTACCAGTGCCGCTAGAAGAACCTTATGAACCATCTATTCACTCTATTGTGGCTAGAGGAAGTTATGCTAGTTTTTTGTATGACGTAATGAATTGTCGTTTTTTTGCTTTCGATGCTAATGGTTATGTTAATCTTTTTGATGAAGAGGGTGAAATCCCCAATAAATTACCGAGTACCCATAAATTGTTATTCTTGGGATATAATGATGTTGCAGGCGAGCAAGGCTTTGCTTTTTTTCGCGATGGAGATGATCGTTATTTATATTCATTGTATTTTGATGGGTATAAGAATCCAATTAAGGATAAAGTGAAAATCGACGCATCTTTGGCATTGAGCAGAGCAACAATTATGGGAAATAATGAGAAACAAGCAAGTTTATTATATTATGCAGTAGATGGAAAAATGTATATGTATGAAATTGAACAAAAACGAGAAACAGAACTTAATTTAAGTGGTTTTGAGGGTGGTGAAGTGACATATATAAGTAATCGTTATTGGTTGTCTAATCAAGATGAAGATAATAATTTTGACTATCTTGCTATTGGAACTTATGTTAATGGAAGATATAAAATTTATTTGTACCATACTATTGGTGGAATCCCGAATGGTCAACCAGAGAGAATACTTGAAGGGGAGGGCAAAGTGTTAAAAATGCATTTCCTTTCACCTTTTATGGGTAGTAATGATTCGGCAGTTAAGTCATATCCGTGTCATTTTTAATACATTATCGATAGGGCGTGAATTTCGCCCTATCATTTTATTTAAATAGTATGAAGTATTTTTTGTGTATTATTTTTTTGTTATTATTTGCCTGCAGTTTAGGGACAAGGTCTGTAGTAGTTAGTGGACAGTTGCAGTAGCCTTCTAAAGTTAAAGAACTGTGTGTTGTTTTGGCTAATGAAAATGATTCAATTGGAAATTGGAAGGTCGGAGATGATGGGAGTTTTGTTTATAGTGGAAATTTGCCTATGGGAAAACTCTTAAGAGGAAGGTGGGGGCATTATAATATTTCTTTATATGTTGAATACGGTGATTATAAGTTGAATTATCAGGATGGAGAATATTTTTTCAAAATGCTTGCAAATTCTTCACTCCATAATAGTTTTATTGTGTATAAGCAAAAAGAGAAGATATTGATGAATGCCTACAATGCTAAGTGTTGTGGTTATGATACGATATCAGACATACATCGTAAAGCGGATTATAATGCGTTTTTGGCAAAAGAGTTTGATAAAATTGAAGATTTTAGGCTGAAAGCTATACATAGATTTGCCGGAACAGAATTAGCAGAGTCAATAGTTTATGAATCGTTGTTTTTCTATGAGTCTAACTATAGATATTTTGAAAAAGCGATAGAAGCATTAGGAGATACTATTCCAAATGGAAAGATGAAACAAGCAATTTTTAAAGCATATGAGAATTTGAAAAAGAAACAATTGACAGGAATAGCTCCAAATTTTATTTTGCCAGACAAAAATGGTAAGAATGTATCGTTAACAGATTTTCGAGGCAAGTATGTTTTAGTGGATTTTTGGGCCTCATGGTGTGCTCCTTGTAGAGAGAAAAACCGTGCATTATATGAGCAATATGGTCAATTGAAGAAGTTGGGACTAGAAGTTATTTCAATTTCTATGGATGATAATAAGAATGCCTGGTTGAAGGCTATCCGAGAAGATGGTATACAGTGGACTCAATTGGTGGATTTAAGGGGTTTCAAAGAAAGTTCAGCAGGTCCCTGCGGTTTATCTAATTGGACCTAATGGGGATGTAATAGCAAAAGATCCAACAAACAAAGAATTGGTAGAATATGTAAAATAGTGTAAGATGAATTTTTTTATATTGATATTGATAAGTTTATTTGTAATAACGAATTTACAAGGACAAAATGTAGTCTTTTATAATGTGAATATAGTGAATGTTGATAAAGGTAATATTGTTTATGGAAGGACTGTTGTTGTTGAAAATGGTATTATCACGAAAATAAGTAAAGCTAAAAAACACATAAAAAATGGGCAGATAGATAGAAGCGGATATTATATGATGCCCGGATTAATAGAGTCTCATACTCATTGGGGTAATTTTAGTTTTAATGAAAAGGTAATGCAAAAGATGGCTGATTCTTTTTTGGAATGTGGAGTGACAACAGTTCGAGATGCCGGTGGTAATGCAGATGTTGCCAAACACTATTCTATGCGTTTGGAGAAAGGGGAGATTATGGGGCCTACGGTGTATTTATCATCATTTTGGGTTGGCCCTGATTATCAATTACAAGATTCTGTGGAACATGTTTGGGAGAGAACTATTCCATATGGTGCAACGGTAGAACAGTTGGAGCAATTTATATTGGAAGCAAAAGAGTTTGGTTGTTGGGGATTGAAGTTGTATAGTGACCTTTCTTATGAAATGTTACAAAAGATAGTCCCTCTATGTCATAAGCACGGTCTAAGACCCTGGGGACATTTTGCAACATCACCGGCATCAGCGTTAGAGTGTGTTAAGGCAGGGATCGAAACGGTTTCTCATGCTTATTTGATAGAAGAAATGGAGGGATTTACAGAAGAGGGGAGAGCTAGAAGATTTACACCGGAAAAGATTGCTTATAGAGATTCTGTTTATCGTGAGATGGTAAAGCGGGGGACTATTTTAGATGCTACAACCAGATTGTGTTGTCAAGAGGATGCTGCTCTTTATGTAAATACTTTGTTTACCAAGGATGCCTATTTAGCAGGAGTAAAAATTGCAGCAGGTACTGATTGTGTAGATTTTGATCATGATAATAGATGTGTGTTGTTGGAAGAGATGAAAATATTGCATGATTCTTGTGGAATGAGTATTCCTGATGTATTGCGAGCTGCTACAACAATCGGAGCAGAAGTCCTTGGTTTAAAGGGAAAGTTAGGTGTTATAAAGAAAGGAGCTGAGGCAGATGTTTTATTATTAAGAAGTAATCCTTTAATTTCACTCGTTGCTTTACTAAAAGAGAAAGAGGTGTATGTGGATGGGAAAAAAGGATATGGCAAATTTTAATATTATTGATTAATTCGGAGTGTTTTGTCTTAGAAAACCTTGTATGATTCGTAAATAAAGAGTATCTTTGCATCGTTTTTAACGATATTATTTAATTTAAAGTATTTAAAATCATGTATTTATCAGCAGAAAAGAAAGAAGAGCTTTTTTCTCAGTACGGAAAGTCTAATAAAGATACAGGTTCTGCGGAATCTCAGATTGCTTTATTTTCCTACCGTATTGCTCATTTGACCGAACACTTGAAGAAAAATCATAAAGACTTCGGTACACAGAAAGCATTGATTAGATTAGTTGGAAAACGTCGGGCATTGCTTGACTATCTGAAAGACCGTGACATTGAAAGATACCGTGCTATTGTAAAAGCATTGAATCTGCGTAAATAAAAGATACGTTTTCCCAAGCCCGGTAAAATCCGGGCTTGTTTATATCCTCCCTCCTCCCTCCACTAAAAAAGAATTCCGTTAAAAGTTTTATTTTAACCGTTATTGAATGATGAATGTTATTGAAAAAACGATTACTCTGGCTGACGGAAGAGTAATTACACTGGAAACAGGCAAATTAGCTAAGCAGGCTGATGGTGCTGTCATGGTGAAAATGGGCAATACGATGTTGCTCGCAACTGTAGTATCTGCTCAGGAAGCAGGCCCAGACGTGGATTTTATGCCGCTGTCTGTTGATTATAAAGAAAAGTTTGCTTCAGTGGGACGTTTCCCTGGAGGATTTACAAGAAGAGAAGGAAAATCTTCTGATTATGAAATTTTGGTTTCTCGTTTGGTGGACCGTGCTTTGCGTCCTTTATTCCCAGATGATTACCATGCTGAAACTTTCGTACAAGTTACATTATATTCTGCTGATGAGGAGTCTATGCCGGATGCTTTGGCTGGCTTGGCAGCCTCTGCAGCTATTGCAGTGAGTGATATTCCTTTTCATGGACCGATTTCTGAAGTTCGTGTGGCCCGTATTGATGGCGAATTGGTTATTAACCCGACAGCTTCTGCATTGAAACGTGCAGACTTGGATATTATGGTAGGTGCTACTTACGAAAATATCATGATGGTTGAAGGTGAGATGAACGAAGTGTCAGAGAAGGAGATGTTGGATGCCATCAAATTTGCTCATGCTGCTATTAAGGAACAGTGCTTGGTTCAGAAAGAATTGGCTGAAGCTGTTGGAAAAGAGAAACGCGTTTATTGTCATGAAGTAAATGACGAAGAATTGCGTAAAGATATATGGGATAAGTGTTATCAAAAAGCGTATGATGTTGCTCGTCAGTGTAATGCTAACAAACATTTGCGCGGAGAGTTATTGGATAATGTACGTGCAGAATATCTGGCTACTTTAAGCGAGGAAGATCAGGAAGCTAAGAAGAATTTGGTGGCACGTTATTATCATGATGTTGAAAAAGAGGCTATGCGCCGTATGATTCTAGATGAAGGAGTGCGTTTGGATGGACGTACAACGGAACAGATTCGTCCGATTTGGTGTGAAGTAGGTTATCTGCCAGGACCTCATGGATCTTCTATTTTTACTCGTGGAGAGACACAGTCTTTGTCTACTGTTACTTTAGGTACAAAATTGGATGAGAAGATTGTTGATGAAGCTACGATACAAGGTAAAGAGCGTTTCTTGTTACACTATAATTTCCCACCGTTTTCAACAGGAGAGGCTAAAGCATCTCGTGGAGTAGGCCGTCGTGAAATTGGTCACGGAAATTTGGCTTTACGTGCATTGAAGCCTATGATTCCTACAGATTTTCCTTATACTGTTCGTGTGGTTTCTGATATTTTGGAATCTAATGGTTCGTCTTCTATGGCAACTGTTTGTGCAGGAACCTTGGCTTTAATGGATGCCGGTGTGCCTATGAAAAAACCTGTCACAGGTATTGCAATGGGATTGATTACCGATAAAGGTTGTGAGAAATATGCAATCTTGTCCGATATTTTAGGTGATGAAGACCATCTGGGAGATATGGACTTTAAAGTGACTGGAACTCGTGATGGAATTACTGCAACACAGATGGATATCAAGGTGGATGGTTTGTCTTATGACATCATGGAACAGGCTTTGGAACAGGCTAAGCGTGGACGTATGCATATTATGGATATCATTACTCAGACGATGCCGGCTCCTCGTGAGGATTTGAAACCTCATGCTCCCCGTATTGTATCTTTGACCATTGATAAAGATCAAATTGGTGCATTGATTGGTCCTGGAGGTAAGATTATTCAGGATATTCAAGAGAAATCTGGAGCTGTTATCAATATTGAAGAGGTTGATAATAAGGGTATTGTAGATGTAGCTGCTTCTAATAAGGAGTCTATAGATAAGGCATTGGCTCGTATTCGTGCTATTGTTGCAAAACCTGAAGTGGGAGAAGTATATGATGGTGTTGTGAAATCAATCATGCCGTTTGGAGCATTTGTTGAAATTCTTCCTGGTAAAGATGGTTTGTTACATGTATCAGAAATTGATTATAAACGCATTGAAAATGTAGAAGATGTGTTGAAAGAGGGTGACCGTATTCAGGTGAAATTGTTGGAAATTGATCCTAAAACATCAAAATTACGTCTTTCTCACAAAGCATTGTTGCCTAAACCGGAAGGTTATCAAGAACGCAGTGAACGTCCTCGTGGCGAACGTCCTGAACGTAGAGAACGTGGTGGTGAGCGTCATGAACGTCGTGAGCGTCCTGAAAAATCAACTAATCGTCCTGAAAAATCAGAACAATAAATAAAGTGACCCGCCTCAATAGGCGGGTTTCTTTTTAGGTAGAAATTTCTAATAATTTTCTATCTTTGCACGGAGAATCTGTCGCGTCGGCAGATACTGTTCATAAAGTTTATATAGATATGGAAAATAAATTAGTAGTGGGTATTTCCCATGGAGATGTAAATGGTATAGGCTATGAATTGATCATAAAAATGATGGCAGAGAACAGAATTTGTGAAGTGTGTACTCCTGTCTTGTTCGGTTCTTCTAAAGCGGCAGCCTATCATCGTAAAACGTTGAATATAGAAAATTTTAGTCTGAACAGTATACAGCGTCCGTCTGAAGCTAATGCTAAGCGTTGTAATGTGATTAATTGTGTGGATGATGCTGTAAAAGTTGATTTGGGACGTGAAACTCAAGAGTCAGATGAGGCTGCTATGGTTGCTTTGCGGCAAGGAATAGATTATTTGGATCGGAAAGAAATAGATGTTCTTGTTGGTGCTCCTCAAGGATGTGCTTCTTTTGCTCCGGAAGCAGGTTGTCCGTCATTGTTCGCCAAGCATTATGATGTGCGTAATGTAATGCCTTTGTTAGTGGGTGAAAAGATGAAAATAGGTTTTGTAACCAATCATTTGGCTGTGAAAAATATTGCAGAGAGCATCACTTTTGGTAATGTTTACAATAAACTTCGCTTGTTGGATAGTTGTTTGCAAAAAGATTTTACGATACGTAAGCCTCGTATTGCTGTATTGGGTTTAAATCCGCATGCCGGTGAAAATGGCAAGTATGGCAATGAAGAGAAGAACGTTATAATTCCGGCAATGGAAAAAGCACGTAATAATGGTATCATGGCTTTGGGACCTTATTCTCCGGAGGCTTTATTCAGTAGTATGGAATATAGTAAGTTTGATGTGATATTGGCAATGTATCATGATCAGGGAATGTTGCCATTTAAGGCAATTGAAGGTAATAGTGGAGCTGTTTTACTTGCAGGTTTGCCCGTTGTTTATACTTCAACCGTTCATGGTATGGCATATGATATCGTTGGACAAGGTATTGCCGATGAATCGGGTTTGCGTAATGCTATTTATCTGGCAATAGATGTTTATAATCAGCGCAAGTTGAATATGGAACTTGCAGAAAATCCTTTGCGGCATTATGATATAGCTGCTAATAGTAATGAAAGTGATTTGAATGTAGAGCAAATAGCTGGAGTGCATGAAGAAGAATAAATAAAAAAGCTAAGAGATTATCCTCTTAGCTTTTTTAATATTTTAGGAATATACGTTGTAATATGACGTTTCTTTTTAGCTTCATATACATCTGCTATTTTAATGAGAATCGCAGTTTCTTCTACACCACCGAAGCCCGGATTAATGGCTGTACCGAATGTTTTCATTGAAGGTGACAAACTCATGTAGGCATTGACTAAAGGCGGTATATTTTCTCCTAATTCACGTACATGGCGCGAAAGTATTTTATAGTCTTCGTTATAATTTCCATTAGTAAAAATCTGCTCCAAGGCTTGCTCGTTAATATTAATCGGCAATGGTTTGATAGGAGAGACAAGATTTTCTTTATCTCGGAAATATTTCTTCATAAAATAGAGAATCATGTTACGCGCCTGGATATTAAAACTAGTGTACATGGTAACTTTGCCGAAGAAATATTCGATTTCAGGATGGTCAACTGTTAATGCTCCCAGACCATCCCATAGGTTGTCAAGGGCAAACATAGATTTACTTCCCATGCGGGTTGATTGATAGAGAGGATGCACAAATGAGCGTCCTAATTCAATCATTTTAGGTAAATATACTCTCTTGAATTGTTCTGAGAAACGGAACAATTCTGTTGTTGCTAGATAGGGTTCACCTTCTGCATTATTTTCTAGATGATCACATATGATAAATCGATAGCCTCCCAATATTGCTTGTTCCTGTGGGTCCCAAACAATAAGTTGTTGGTAAGGAGTATCGGGAGCGATGTCAAATTCATCAATATCAATTTCCTTCCCTGTACCTCCACCTGCACTACGGAATGTCAGCTCTCGTATACGACCTACTTCGCGCATCAATTGAGGCGCAGTGTGGGCATCAAAAATATAAATCTCATTTCCTCCTTTATTGGTTTTCCGTACAAACCGGTCTTCTGTAAGTTCGGCTATAAGTTTTTCTTTTTCAACAGGGTATATGACAGGTTGCATATCTGGGATGTTTTGAATTGTAACTATTTTCCAATTGTATTTTACAATTTTCTTCGAAGTGTAAATATATATCTTTCTACTGGATTTTGGATGCGAACTATTAAAAATATGTGATATAGTCTTTCTGTTTCTAAGTTTTTTGTATCTTCACGAACTTGAAATGGAATAAGTATGTTTATGAGAGTTTTTTTGAATGTTATAAAGATTATATGTTTGGGATTTTGTAGTATATTATCCTTTATATCGTGTGCTGATTCTGATACCATAAAGAAAGATATTGAACGTACGGTGTTGGTTTATATGGCTGCTGATAATAACTTGAGTAGTTTTGGAAATACGAATATTCAGTTGATGTTGCAGGGCATGAAAAATGTAGAGGGTAGGCTTGTTATTTATTTGGACCCGTCAAATGATGTTCCTCGTCTGATGGTGATAGAAGGGAATTCTGCTCCTAAATTAGATACGTTAGTTACTTATTCTGAAGAAAATTCGGCATCACCAGAAGTGTTGAGAAGAACGATACAAGATGTAAGAAATTTGTATCCTTCAAATTCGTATGGTTTGATTCTTTGGTCACATGGGATGGGGTGGTTGCCTGAAAAATATAATTTTCATCGTTCTTATTCTGCAGGTTTGGTAAGATATACAAATTTACCGACTAAATACTTTGGACAAGATACTCATCCAGGAGATGGAGCAATGGAAAGTTTTATGGAAACTGATGAATTGATGGCGGGTATTTCCGGACATTTTAATTTTATTATGTTTGATGCTTGTTTTATGGGAGCTGTCGAGGTATTATATGGATTACGTGATTACGCAGATTATTTTATTGCTTCTCCGGCAGAAATACTTGCTAATGGTTTTCCCTATGATAAAATAGTTCCTTGGTTATGGGGAGATGAGGAGGATTTAAAAAGAGTATGTGCTGAATATTTTAATTATTATAATACTTATCCCGATCCCAATAATGCAGGTTGGAATTCTGCAACTGTTGCTTTGGTGAAATCTTCAGAATTGCAGCATTTGGTAGAGTTGACTTCAAATATTGTCGGAGAGAATAAATGTGTTGCATCAACTGATGTTTGGAGATATCCTTTGAGTAAATCATCGCTTCCTAATGTGTTCTATGACCTGGGAGATTATATTAATACTTATGGAGATGAATCTCAACAATCCGCTTATAAGCAGCAGTTGGAAAAAACGGTAGTATTTAAAGCTGCAACACCGACTTTTTTTGGTCAAACAATTCCTACCGATAAATTTAGTGGATTATCTGTATATATTCCTCAGACTCGTTGGGACGATATGAACCAAATATACTATCAGTTGGAGTGGGCGCGTACAGTTTATGGTAAATAATGCAATGAATCGTAGAATTTTACAATTAGCCGTACCATCAATTATATCCAATATTACCGTACCTTTGTTAGGGTTGGTGGATGTTACAATTGTCGGTCATCTTGGTGCACCTGCTTATATTGGTGCCATTGCAATTGGTGGGTTGTTATTTAATATTCTTTATTGGAATTTTGGCTTCTTGCGAATGGGGACAAGTGGATTGACTTCGCAAGCCTATGGGAGGAAGGATGCTATCGGAGAAATACGCGTGTTGGTGCAGGCCATTAGCGTAGCTTTATTATCAGCCACTTGTATTTTATTATTGCAGTATCCGGTTGAGAAACTGGCTTTTTGGTTATTGGATACAAGTGCCGAAGTTGAACAATATGCCGTTTCTTACTTTCGGGTTTGTATTTGGGGAGCTCCCGCGGTCTTATCAATGTACTGTTTCAAGGGATGGTTCATAGGAATGCAGAATTCTCGATACCCAATGTATATAGCTATTGCTGTGAATATTATCAATATACTTTGCAGTCTCTGCTTTGTGTTTTTGCTGGGGATGAAAGTAGAAGGTGTTGCTTTAGGCACAGTGGTTGCTGAGTGGTCTGGTTTGGGTTTGGCATTGGTATTATGGAGTAAAAAATATGGAGTATTGCGCACCAAATTATCTTTACATTCCAGCCTTCATTTAGGTGCTATGCGGCATTTTTTTGCAGTGAACCGTGATATTTTTTTACGAACACTATGTTTGATAGCAGTGACTACATTTTTCACTTCAACAGGAGCTCGACAGGGAGATGTTATATTGGCAGTCAATACTTTGTTGATGCAATTATTTACTCTTTTTTCTTATATTATGGATGGATTTGCTTATGCGGCAGAAGCATTAGCTGGTAGATATATCGGAGCTTGTGACCCCGGTCGTTTGCGGCATGCTGTTCGTAATTTGTTTGGATGGGGTATAGGTATGGCACTTCTTTTTACAGCTCTGTATGGAATCGGAGGGCAGAGTTTTTTAGGTCTTTTGACCAATGAACAAAATGTTATACAAGTGGCAGGTGAATATTTTTATTGGGTATTGGCAATTCCGTTAGCTGGTTTTGCTGCATTCTTGTGGGATGGTATTTTAATAGGTGCAACAGCTACCAGGCAGATGTTGTTAGCAATGATCGTGTCCGCTGCCGCATTTTTCTTTATATATTATTTCTTTTCAGGGGCGACAGATAACCATATCCTTTGGTTGGCTTTCTTGGTTTATCTTTTTTTACGTGGGGTGATGATGACTATTTGGGGGCAGAAAGTATTTTCTGTGCAATATATAAAAAGAGTAGGGTGCCATTGATAGAGTTTTTACTCCATCATAGCACCGTCTTGAATCGCAATATCTTGGGCATAGAGGCTATCAATAATACCGTCTCCTAACCCGATGGTCGGAACAAGTATTGTATGAGCATTGCAATTATCTGCTACTTCTAGAAAAATATCCGCAGCATAAGAAATTACATCAGCCCGGTCTTTACGCATTTTATATTTAAGCATACGTTCCTCTGTAGTCATCATTTTCAATTGATTATTGATGAACCGTAATTTTTCAATGTTGAATTCTATATTGTTTTTGTTATCTAATTCAGCCAATCGGAATAGTTTGTTGATATTTCCACCAGAACCTATAATTTTAAGTTCAGGATAGAGCGATGCAAACTGATTTAAATCATGTTGCAGCTGTATATGTGTTTCTGTTTTGACCGAGCCTTCAAGCAAGCGCACCGTTCCGATATTGTACGAGCGGGAATTTTTTAGCTGCCCTTCATGGATGAGGCTGATTTCAGTACTTCCTCCACCTACATCTACATAGATATAGTTTGCTTTTTTATCCAGGAGTTCTTCGATATGATTGTCATATATAAGACGAGCTTCTTCTTCTCCGTTAATTATATCGATATGGACACCTGTTTTTCTACAGATTTCGTTTATCAACTCCTGACCGTTTGTCGCATCTCGTACAGCAGATGTTGCACAAGCTCGATATTGTTTGACATCATAAATTTTCATCAATTGCCGGTAGGCTTTGGTAAGTCGGAGAAGTTTTTTAGCTTTCTCTGTCGAAATGCTTCCTGTTGAAAAGGTGTCTTCTCCTAAACGGATAGGTACACGTACCAGTTGTTCTTTTGTAAAAATGGTGGTATCTTTTCTCGTATCTACACTTTTAATCAGTAGGCGGACAGCATTTGAGCCGATATCTATGGCTGCATAATATATTTTTCCCATGGTTTATTTTATAGATTGATTTTGTGAATCTGCCTCTTGGCGATAATAGTTGTATAGCGCAACTTGCGAATGTATGCTTTCTCCAGATTGGATAGATCAGGGAAGATTGTCTCCTCTTCCGTTCACACATCGTCCTTGGAATGTATCCTGAAGGCCGTATTCAACAATACGTTTCAGTTCTGCTTGTATGTCTGGATCGTATACCGGTGTCATGACTTCTATACGGTTATTTAAATTACGAGGCATCCAATCTGCAGAACCGATGATATAACTTTCTTCTCCTCCATTTGCAAAAATGAAAATGCGAGAATGCTCCAGGTATCTGTCAATGATACCATTGATTCGGATATTTTCGCTGATACCGGTAATACCGGTTACGATGGAACAATTGCCACGTACCAGTAAATCTATTTTTACCCCAGCAGTGGAAGCTTCATATAACTTTTGAACAATTTCCTTGTCTGTGATATGATTTACTTTTCCTTTAATATAGGCAGGCTTGCCTGCTTTGGCATTTCGGATCTCTTTATTGATGCGCAGTATCAGTTGATGGCGCATATCGTTGGGTGAAACTAGTAATTCCTTGAAGCGTATGGGAATATAGGGCGTTTCAATAAACGAAAATACCCGGTCCACCTCTTGGACAATTTTTTTATGAGCGGTCATGACAACCACATCCGTATATTGCGCAGCATTCCCTTCGTGGAAATTACCGGTACTAATACAAGCGATATCGCCTCGCCGGCAACCGATATGCACTAATTTAGAATGAATTTTCAATCCTTCAATACCAAAAACTACTTTGATACCGGCATCTTGCATTTGTTTGGACCAATTGATATTGGAGGCTTCATCAAAACGGGCCATTAATTCGATAATAACCGTTACCTTTTTGCCATTGCGGGCTGCGGCAATTAGTGTTTTGACGACTTTTGAATTCTTTGCAAGGCGGTAAAGAGTCATTTTAATGCTGTTTACCTCCGGATTGATAGCTGCTTCTCGCAGTAAGCGTAAGAACGACGAGAAACTGTGATAGGGATAATGTAGAAAGTGGTCTTTTTTGCGTATAGCTTCCAATAGACTGCTTGAGATTGTAAATTCCGGCTTTATGATAGCCTCTTGTTTTGTGAATTTTAATTCTTTCCGATTGCAGTCTGGAAATTTCATCAGATCTTTCATATTATGGTAGCGACCTCCGGCAATTTGGGTATCCCATTGGTCTATGTGTAGCATCCGACTGATGTCTCTGAGCATTCCAAGAGGCATGTCTGTATCATATATCAATCGGATTGGATCGCCTTTTTTGCGGCTTTTGACACCTTTGGAGATTTTTTGCATGACACTGTTACGTAGGTCTGTATCAAGTTCCATTTCAGCGTCTTTTGTAAATTTAAATGTATAAGCATCAAAGCCGGTGAAAGGAGTTCCTGCAAATATAAAAGGTAAGCAATAACGAATTACGTCATCAAGAAATATCAGACATATTTTACCGTCTCTGTCTGGTAAGCGTAGGAAACGGCCATATTCTTTGACTGGTAATTCTATTAAAGCATATTTTTTCCCTTTACTCTTTTGCTCTTTACCTTCCCATAACTGGATGGCTAAATAAATTTCATCATCCGGCTGGTCGTTTAATTGTCGGAATCCTGAAAAATAGAGTGGTGTAGTAGAACCGTTGAGGCTGGTATGATACAGATGTATAATGAAATCTTGTTGCTCTTGATTAAGCTCTTGTTCGTTTAGCAGCCAAATGTTATTTTGTTTAAGACATTCTTCTATGGAGTGAAATGTTTTTTCGAATTCAACAGAATATTTGCTATTCAAACGGTTGATCTCTTTATAGGTTTCAATGGCCGTACCACGTTCGCGTCGAATAGCTTTGTCTTCATATTCAATGATATGGTTCAGTGTTGCCATACGAACTCTAAAGAATTCATCCAAATTATTTGAGTAGATACCCAAGAAGGTAAGACGTTCCAATAAGGGTACCGATTCTTTTTGTGCTTCTAATAAAATGCGTTGGTTAAAATACATCCAGCTTATATCTCTTTCTATATATGATTCTGACATTTGCTTGTCTGTTTTTTTCATGAGGGCTCAGACTTTAATTTATATTTTTTGATTGGCAAATGTAGATGAGATATGTTACGAAGATATTTTCAAAATATTACATTAATGTTGAATATTAAAAAATGCTTTATGTCTGATGGCATAAAGCATTTTTTATATGTTTGGTGTTAGTGTTTTATTCAATACCTCTTAGTTTTTTCACCATTGCTTCAGCAATAGCTTTGCACTGTTCAATGTCAGATGGTTTCATGGAACCACAAGTTTCGTTTGGTTCAGCAACTACATCCCATTTAATCTTTTCTGCAAATGCCTTAAAGCGTGGCAGAGCACCACCGCCCCAAGTTTTATTTCCGAAATATCCCAAATAATGGTTTTTCACTCCCATACATTCCAATTCATGCAACAGGATTTCCATTGTAGGGAAAATATTACCATTATATGCACAACTTCCGAGAATGACTCCTTTATAACGGAAAATATCATTGATGATATATGACGGATGAGTTTTTGAAGTATCGTGGATGCGAATCTTCTTGATTCCCATTTCTGCTAAGAAGCGACCGATGCAATCTGCCATCTGTTCGGTATGTCCGTACATACTGCTGAATGCAATAACAACGCCTTCATCAGTTTCATATTTACTCCACTTGTCATATTTGGCAATGATTTCTGCAATGTGCGTACGCCAGATAGGACCATGAGTTGCACAAATCATATCTATAGGAAGACCGCCCAACTTTTTTAAAGCTGCCTGTGCAGGAGTTCCGTATTTACCTACAATATTGGAATAATAACGGCTTATTTCTTCCTCCATATATTCAAGGTCTACCTGATCATCAAAGATTCCGCCATCTAATGTACCGAATGAACCGAATGCGTCAGCACTGAAAAGTACGTTATCTCCCGGTAAATAAGTTACCATTGTTTCCGGCCAATGGAGCATAGGCACCATATAAAAATTCAAAGTACGTTCGCCTAAACAGAGAGAATCACCTTCTTTTACTTCCAGAAGATTATTGGAGATTCCATAGTAGTTTTGCAACATGGGGAAAGTTTTGCTGTTGCCGACAATGGTGATATCCGGATATTGGCAAAGCAATGCCTTGATAGAACCGGAATGGTCTGGCTCTACATGGTTTACCACCAAATAGTCTACCTTGCGTCCTTGAAGAACCGCATCAAGACTCTCCAGATAATTGTCCATGTGGCTACGTTCCACTGTGTCCAATACAACTACTTTCTCGTCGAGAATCACATAAGAGTTGTAGGCAACTCCTTTTGGCAATGGCCAATAATTTTCAAAAATATGAGTTCTTCTGTCATTGACCCCCAGCCAATAAATGTTTTTCTTGATTTCAATTGCACTGTTCATATTGTAACTGTTTTTAATTTACTTTTGATGATGGTACAAATATACGAAGAACACATGAATATTTTGGCATATTATATATAAATAAAGTCGTTGGGTAATTTATTTGGTGGTATAAATTAAATAATATTAATTATGCTGGTTTTGAGATTTTTGTTTTCTTTGCAGAAAGTAGTAAATGAATAGTAGATACAAAATGGGAATTTTAAATACAATATTAGGCAATGTATCGGAAATGGATGCCGATGTACTGAAGAAAGAATTTGGTGTACTTCTTTGTGAAGATGAGCGAATAGAGAAAGCTTACAAACTGATTCGTGATAAATGGATTTTCACCAATAAGCGTCTGATTATTTTAGATGTTCAGGGTGTGACTGGTAAAAAACGTGAGTACCTCTCTATTCCGTACCGTTCGGTAAATCATTTCTTAATCGAAACTGCAGGGACATTGGATACAGACGCAGAAATGAAAATTTGGATAAAAGGTTGCGATGTTCCTTTGACACAGAATTTTGGTAGAAATTCAAATCTTGCTGAAATACAAAGAGTGTTGGCAGACTATGTCTTGTAAGCTTATGTATAATTACTCCCAATAAACAGATAGTTTGATTAAGTAAAGGAAGTAACTATGAATTCAATGCCCATAATACAGGAAATACTGTCAGACAGAAGACGGTTTATGTCTCTTTTATTGCTTGCAGACGAGCAGGAATCTATGGTTGAGCGTTATTTGGAACGTGGTCGTATGTTTGTTATGTATTCTTTCGAGGGAGAACCAATAGCATCCGCAATTGTTACGGAGGAAAGTGATTGTGTTTGCGAGCTGAAAAGTCTGGCCGTAGCATCCTCTTTTCAACGGCAGGGATTTGGACGCAGGATGATGGATTTTTTGTGTAGTCTTTATTCGAATAGGTTTGATGTTATGACTGTAGGTACAGGAGATAGTTTTTCAACTGTTTCTTTTTATGAAAACAGTGGATTCCATTATTCGCATGTTGTGCCTGATTTTTTTAGGTTAAATTACGATCATCCCATTTGGGAAGAGGGGAAATTACTGAAGGACATGGTTTATTTGAAAAAGCAGTTATTGTAGAGAATAAGTATACTTGTATAGAGAATCAGTGCCCAAAATCGATTGTTTGAATGGAATTTACCATGGTCCGAAAAAATAATGTCTTTTGGCTGTCTGTTGTCTGAATGGAGAGAAACTAAATATTTCTAATAGGGTGGAAGAGCCAAAAAGCAGATGGATGAAATTTTAATTTATGTAGGTGGAACACAATCAAAAGAACTGAGAATGTAAATTATGAGGCAGACTGATTCCTTATCAAAAGCGATTGATAGTGCAAATAATGTAATATTTCAGAGTCTGTTATCATATTTAAAGATATTAATCGGGACAAATTTTCTGTTTTATTGTATAAAATCGGGTCAAATTGGCCTGATTTCTACTTAAAAAAACATTATTCTGTCCCGATTCAGCAGTAGCTTTGCAAGAATGGACTTTCACTGTAAAAAGAAGTAAGTGGACTTGTATTTTTTCCAAAGTAGACCGTCTCACTACTTTTGTCTGATTTGATTTTACAAAAGTAGAGTCATTCAAGCTTTGTGATTGCCTATTATGACGGAAAACAGAAAGGAGGAACTTATTATGCTTGACGCGAGGCTCGGAAGAGGGGATGACTGTCGTCAATCTCTTTTCCTAAAATGCCGAACATTTTGCTGATTCCGACAAAAATGGCCAAAAACATTTTGCTGATTCCGACATTTTGTGTGTTTTTGTAATAAAATGGGCTTCATTTTTCGGTCATTGCTACATTTTTTGAAGGGGCTTCAAAGTGTAGCAGTAAATGTAGCAAATAATGACCGAACTTTGAAGGCTAAACCCTACATTCAGGCTTTCACCTTGTTGGGACGCAAAAATAAAAAAGCACCGTAATCAGTTGATATCCGGTGCTTTGAATGACTTTTTTGAAGGCTTTTGTGAAGTCCTTCGTTTTTGTTTCAGCGGAGAGACAGGGTTTTGAACCTACAACTCTAACCGCTTATATTTCAGCTACTT
>CAJJNP010000057.1 GCA_905193145.1 uncultured Odoribacter sp.
ACTTGTAGTAGTTCACCACCTAATTCTGTCACTAGTTTGAAGTGATTAAGCAGATGGCGTTGTGTAGAGAGATTGATTCTGTCTGGATTTTCTGCAGGGGTTTGTACATATAAGGCAAGAAATTCCGTGTCATAACGGGAGGCTAACCGGGCTGTGCGGCGTATTAGGTGGCGTGGAGTGTTTTCATTGCTGCTGATACACACTAAAAAGCGTTCCCGAAGTACTGTCTTATCGTTCGGTACTATTTCCATATTTACTTTTTTCTCAACGCGGAGGGCAACTTCTTTCAGTGCTAATTCCCTTAGTTGAAGAATATTTTCTGTTTTAAAGAAATTATGGAGTGCGGTTTGTATTTTTTCTGTTTTGTAAATTTTACCGCTTTTTAGACGGTTGATGAGTTCTTCGGCAGTTAGGTCTATATTGACCACTTCATCGGCTTCTTCCAAAACTTTGTCCGGAATGCGTTCTTTGACTTCAATACCGGCAATACCTTTGATTTCTTCGTTTAGACTTTCGATATGCTGGATGTTGACTGCTGATACGACGTTGATGCCAGCATTAAGTAGTTCCATGACATCTTGCCAGCGCTTGGAATTGCGACTGCCATCTACGTTGGTGTGAGCTAATTCGTCTACAATAACTAATTCTGGGCGAATTTGCAAGATGGTATCTAAATCCATTTCTTCTAATTCTTTCCCTTTATAGAAAATTTTTTTTCGGGGGATAACAGGTAACCCATCTAATAAGGCTTCAGTACCTGTTCGACCGTGGGTTTCTACATATCCTATTTGCACGTCAATCCCGTTTTCCAGCATCTCATGTGCTTCTTGGAGCATTCGATAAGTTTTACCTACACCGGCAATCATGCCGATGTAGATTTTGAAAACGCCTCTTTGAGAACGTTTGATGAGTTCTAGGAAATGTTGTGCGCTTGCTTCTCGCTTATTCATTGGTATGTTATTGTTGTTTATTATTTTTCCTTGGCTTCTTCTAAAGCAACATTTAGTTTTAATACATTGATTTTTGCGGGTCCGAAAAGTCCACATAGGGGCTTTTCGATGTTTTTTTCTACGATAGCTTTTACTTCATCTTCTTGCATTCTGCGAGCTTGGGCTACCCGTTTGATTTGTACGTAAGCACAGGCTGGAGTAATATGGGGATCTAAACCGGAAGCACTAGCAGTTACCATTTCAGCAGGTACTTCATTTCTTTTTAAATAAGGGTGATGTACTAAAAAAGTATCTATGCGAGCATTGACTTCGGCCAGATATTCTTCATTGGCAGGGCCTTTGTTGCTACCAGCAGAACTGGATGCATCATATCCGTCGCCGGCACAAGAGGGACGTCCCCAAAAGTAAATATCTTTGGTAAACTCCTGACCTATTTGATTGGCACCAACTATTTTACCATGGAGGGTGATAGTTTCTGCATTACCATTTTTGCCTGGTGCTGCAAATTGAGCAAAAATCCAAAGAACAAGTATATAGCATACGGTCAATACAACACAGAATGTAAGTGTAAGACGGATGGATTTTATTAAATTTTTCATGATTATATTTGATTTTGAATGAGTATTAAAAGAATAGTCCAATGAATAAATCAATTAGTTTGATTCCGATGAACGGAGCAATTAGACCGCCAACACCATAGATTAATAAGTTGCGGCGCAGCAAAGCACTGGCTCCTATGGGCTTATAGGCTACACCTTTTAGTGCCAATGGAATTAGAATCGGAATGATGAGGGCGTTGAATATGATGGCTGAAAGAATTGCACTTTCCGGACTATGCAACCCCATGATGTTCAATGCGCTAAGTTGAGGAACGGAAACCATAAACAACGCCGGTATGATGGCGAAATATTTAGCAACGTCGTTGGCTATGGAGAAGGTGGTCAGTGTGCCACGTGTCATGAGTAATTGTTTACCTATTTCTACGATTTCAATCAGTTTGGTCGGGTCGTTATCCAAGTCAACCATATTACCTGCTTCTTTGGCTGCTTGTGTACCGCTGTTCATGGCAACGCCTACGTTAGCTTGTGCTAGAGCTGGAGCATCGTTGGTGCCATCACCCATCATGGCAACTAATTTACCGGCTGCTTGTTCTTTTTTGATGTAGTTCATCTTATCTTCCGGTTTGGCTTCTGCAATGAAATCATCTACTCCGGCTTTTTCTGTGATATATTTGGCTGTTAAAGGGTTGTCGCCTGTTACCATAACCGTTTTTACTCCCATTTTACGGAGGCGCTTGAATCGTTCTTCAATGCCGGGTTTGATGATATCTTGCAGTTCGATGATACCGGCAATTTTTTTATTTATACACACAACGAGCGGGGTTCCTCCTTTGCTACTAATGCGTTGGATCGTTTCTTCTGTTTCTTTTGGAAATTCATTGCCTGCTTCGGTGACTATGCTTCGAATAGCATCAAATGCTCCTTTGCGTATTTGAGTGCCGTCTTGCAAATCAATACCAGAACATTTGGTTTCTGCTGTGAATTTGATCATGCGTGAACCGGTTGTATTTAATGAACGTATCCGTATGCCTTGTTCATGTCCCAATTCGATGATAGATTTTCCTTCGGGGGTGGCGTCTGATACAGAAGAGAGAAGACAGGCTTCAATAAAGGTGTGTTGGTCTAATCCTTTAACCGGATAAAAGGCAGTGGCTTTTCGATTACCAATGGTGATAGTGCCGGTTTTGTCCAATAGCAATGTATCGATGTCTCCAGCCGTTTCAACGGCTTTACCGGATTTGGTAATAACATTGGCACGTAGAGCCCGATCCATACCTGCGATACCAATAGCTGAAAGTAATCCACCGATGGTGGTCGGTATTAAGCATACGAACAAGGAGATGAAAGCTGCAATGGTAATGATAGTACCGGAATAGTCGGCCATAGGTTTTAAGGTGATGCATACAACAAGAAAAACCAATGTGAATACGGCAAGTAAAATGGTCAGTGCTATTTCGTTTGGGGTTTTTTGACGGCTTGCCCCTTCTACTAAGGAAATCATTTTGTCCAAAAAACTTTCGCCTGGCTGGCTTGTTACTACGACTTTAATATGGTCGGACAACACTTTTGTACCACCTGTTACGGAACTTTTGTCACCTCCGGCTTCACGAATGACGGGTGCTGATTCTCCGGTGATGGCACTTTCGTCGATTGAGGCTAATCCTTCGATGATTTCACCGTCTGCAGGAATGATATCTCCAGCTTCACAGATGAATATATCTCCTTTTTTCAATTGTGAACTGTTGACGGTTTGTATGGTATCGTGGATGATGATTTTGGCTGGTGTTTCTTCACGAGTTTTGCGTAAACTGTCGGCTTGAGCTTTCCCTCTGGCTTCGGCAATAGCTTCGGCAAAATTGGCAAAAAGTAAGGTTACCAATAGAATGAAGAAAACTAGTAGATTGTAAGTAAAAGAACCCTGGGATGTATTGGTGGCAGAGTAAATAGTGACCAATAACATAATCAATGTAGAAACCTCTACTGTAAACATAATGGGATTTTTAACCATTACTTTAGGATTCAATTTAATGAAAGACTGTTTCAAGCTGTCGGCAATTAATTCTTTTTGAAACAGGCTGTTATTTTGATTTGTTTTCATAAACAGAAAATCTTTATGTTCTACAATTTATTTATAATTTATAGACTAAAGTGTTCGGCAATAGTGCTGAGTGCTTGTGCAGGGAAGAAGGATAAAGCGGCAACAATGAAGATGACTGCAAAGGTCATAATGGCAAAGGTGACAGTGTCTGTCTTTAGTGTGCCGGCACTTTCCGGGATGTATTTTTTCTGAGCTAACAGACCAGCAATGGCAACTTGTCCGATGATAGGTATGAATCTGCTTAATATCAATACAATTCCACAAGAAACATTCCAAAACCATGTATTATCGCCTAATCCTTCAAAGCCAGAACCATTGTTAGCAGCACAAGAGGTGAATTCGTAAAGGATTTCACTTAAGCCATGAAATCCAGGATTGTTTAGCCAGCCTCCTTCTTGTTTGACAAATTCTGGTGCATGTATATACAGATAAGCGGCTAAAGCGGTGCCAACCAAAATAACAAATGGGTGTAGCAGTGCAACGATGGAGGCAATTTTCATTTCTCGAGCTTCAACTTTGTGACACATGAATTCGGGGGTGCGTCCCACCATTAATCCACTGATAAATACAGCTATGATGATAAAAGTGAAATAGTTCATCCAGCCTACTCCGACACCGCCAAACCAAGTGTTAATTTGCATGTTTAGCATTTCTATCATGCCGGATAGTGGCATGGTTGAGTCGTGCATTCCGTTGACTGAACCATTAGAGGTGACGGTGGTGACGATGCTCCATAAGCCGGTGGCTCCTGCTCCCAAGCGGATTTCTTTTCCTTCCATAGCACCATTGTCTTGTGTTATTCCCATGGCATCAATTTTAGGATTACCACCCATTTCCTGAGAAACATTGATTCCCACTCCAATTAAAAAAGCAACTAGCATGACACCGAAGATGCTATAACCTAATTTTTTGCGATTTACATAAAAACCGAAAGCAAAGACCATTGCCATGGGAATTAGTATGATGGAGCAACATTCTATGATATTTGTCAGATAAGTTGGGTTTTCCAAGGGATGTGAAGCATTGACACCAAAATAACCACCGCCATTTGTTCCTAATTGTTTGATGGGTACGATTGCTGCTGCAGGACCTTGAGAAATTGTTTGTGTGTTGCCTTCCAATGTAGTAATTTCCATCTTACCATCAAATCCCATGGGGGTACCCTGAAGAATCAAGATGAAACCGACAATTAAAGAAAGAGGTAATAAAATACGGGTACAGCTTAGAACGAGAAAATTCCAAAAATTGCCAATTGTTTGGGTTGTTTTTTCTCCTAATGCTTTCATGATTCCAGCCATGGCTGCCATGCCTGTTGCAGCTGTGATAAATTGGAAGAGCATGATGACAAAGAGTTGGGTGAAGTAGGTTAATCCGCTTTCTCCGCTATAATGCTGCAAGTTGCAGTTTACCATGAAGCTGATGCAAGTGTTGAATGCTTGATGGGCACTTTGATTTAAGTTGTTGTCTGGATTAAGAGGAAGATAATTCTGGCAAGTTAACAGAATCATGCCCCATATAAACCATACAAAGTTAACCATTAATAGGGCTTTTAAGAATTGTTTCCAATTCATTTCTTCGTCAGGTTGAATTCCTGATAATCGGAATATGAATCGTTCCAAGGGTTTCATAAAGTCACTCCATACTTTTTGGCCTTTATAAACCTTGGCTATGTATTTGCCAAGTGGGTAGCTAAGTGCTACTACTAAAATGATTTGTGCTATTACACCTATAATTTCAGTATTCATGTTTTTTTTCTTTTTTAAAATTTCTCGGGTTTAACCAAGACATACATTAAATAACCAAATAGAATCAGACAGATAATGAATAGAGCTGTGTACATAATTATCTTTTTTAAATGTTTTCAAACCAATCAATGCATTTCATGAATATCCAAAAACAGGCAACTCCTAAGAGTATGCAAATTACAAATCCAATACTTAACAATTCCATTTTTTCTTGTTTTATTTGTGATACTTATTTATACTAAACTGTTTATTATATTGGCAATGGGTATGCCATAATGTGTGGAATGAATGAAATGCTTTGAATGATAGTCGAATAGGATTTTTATTAATAGGGCAAAAAAAGAAGGACCTTCTCATTTTGAGAAGGTCCTTTTATCATTTTGAGATAATAGATTTAAATATGATAGGTTTCTATTTTTCGATAGAGGGTAGCTAAACCTATTTTTAAGAGTCGTGCTGCTTCTGTTTTGTTGCCATGGGTATATTGTAAAACTTTCATGATGTGCTTACGTTCGATGACAGATAATTCAAATTCGTTACTTTCATTTGTGTTTTGAAAGTGGTTGTGTTGCAATTCGACTGGTAAATCTTGCAGAGTTACTATATTGTCACATACAATGGCACTGCGCTCCATGATATTTCTGAGTTCTCGAATATTACCTTTCCATTCGGCTTGTTGCAAGGCTGTGAGTACTTCGGGGGTTATTCCGGAGATGTTTTTATTTAATTTTTTGGCAAATTGCTGGAGAAATGTTTGAGCCAATATTTCGATGTCTTCTTTACGTTCCCGTAATGGAGGAAGTTGGATTTGAAAAACTGACAACCGGAAATAGAGGTCTTCTCTAAAATTGCCTTTTTCAATCTCACTTTTCAAGTCTCGGTTGGTGGCTGCGATGATGCGGACATTTATTTTGGTGCATTTTGTATCTCCTACTTTGATGAATTCACTTGATTCCAGAACACGTAATAATTTAGCTTGTAGGCTAAATTCCATTTCTCCAATTTCGTCCAGAAAAATAGTTCCGCCATGAGCTTCTTCGAATAGTCCTTTTTTATCTTTTAAAGCACCTGTAAAGGCTCCGGCTTTGTGTCCGAATAATTCGCTTTCCAATAATTCTTTACTGAAAGCAGAACAGTTAAGTGCAATGAACGGTTTGTCTTTTCGGGGACTGGCCTGATGGATGGATTGGGCAAATACTTCTTTGCCGGTACCGGTTTCGCCTGTTAGTAAAACGCAGGCATCTGTCGCTGCCACTTTTTGAGCCATGTGTACTACTTCTTGTAAGCAAGCAGATTTTCCTGTAATAGCAGAAAAGATAAGGGTATTGGGTTGTGGTGTTATCTGTTCTGAATGATGTGGTTTCTGTTCAGTCATGGCTCTACTGACTAAGGGGATGATTTTTCGGTTGTCATCACCTTTAACAATATAGTCAAAAGCACCATTTTTAATGGCTTGTACACCATCAGGAATATTTCCGTGTGCTGTAAGTAAGATGATATTAGCTTGTGGGGCAATTTTTTTTAGTTCCGGAACCATGATGACTCCATTTCCATCAGGTAGAAAAACATCGCATAAAATGACTTGCACTTCGTGCTTTTTGAGCATCTCTAATCCGCTGGCTCTGTCTTTAGCTTGAAAAACTTCATATCCTTCAAGTTCAAGTATTCTGCTTAACAGCATTCTAATGGTCTGTTCGTCATCAATAATCAGTATTGTATCCATGGATTATTTGCCTTATAAATTCTGTACAAATTTATTGATAAATTTTGGTGATAAAAACATGTTGGAATATGAATATTAAGGTATGGTTATTGATATATGAATTTTATTATTTACAATATCGCCGTTATGATAGATGTCCAGGTGCGTATTCACGACCGCTTTGTTGTGGAATTTAAGATTGGTTATGTGGTAAGGAAGGATAAACCACGTAGTGATTTTATGATTAATACGTGGATGTTTGTGCCGAATACGTTGGATATAAATTACGACACTTACACAAAGAATCAGTTTTATCGTGATGTGAAATCGAATATTCGTTTGATTACTCCTATATATTCTTTGAAGGAGGTTGCGAATGAAGAGGCATTGCCGTTTCAGTTTTTGGAGGTAGCTGTTAATGAATTGAACGTTGAGGCTACGGCGGAGAATTTTGCGGAGGCGGAATATCAAGTGAAGATGTTTTGTTCCATCACTAAAAGTGCTTTGCGAAGAGAGGTTGACCGCGTATGGCGTTATTCTGATACTGCAAGTCGCTTGAAAGTGATTGAAGCGTATATTTTGCGGGTGGAAGGTATATTGAAAAAATATCGCAGTTTGTGTGAGTTGCTACCGGTTGACGGTGCAGGGAAGGATATACGGGTTTTTCATAGCTTTGGTGATGAATTTTTGTCTAATCAGGTAGATTTCTATACATTTAAGTTGTTGGAGCGGCTTCGGAAAAAAGATAAAGAGTGTTTTGGATTGGTGGAAGAGCGTTTGTTGAAACTTGTCCGTGATGAGGTGGTTTATCGTCGTTCCCGAGGGTTTCTGGTTGTGGAAAGGCATAGCCCCAATCGTAATCGGGCTGCTTTGTTCCGTCGAAGAATGCTGCGTCTGTATACAGAAAGTCATTTGTTTTTAAAAGCCGACCGTAAGAAGGATGGGGCGATGGTGGAACAACTTTATTTCAGTATTGCTGCGGGTATTTCAATGATTTTTGCAACTTTGATATCGTTTTCTTTTCAGCAGAAATATGGAAATTTCACAACACCGTTATTTATTGCTTTGGTGGTGAGTTATATGTTGAAAGATAGAATCAAAGAGCTGACCCGATATTATTTTGTACATCGTCTTGCTAAAAAGTATTTTGACAATAAGACAACAATCAGTATAAAGGACAAACCGATAGGGTGGATAAAAGAAGGTGTTGATTTCATTACAGAAGACCGAGTACCTGAGGAGGTGATGGCTATGCGTGACCGTTCCGATATTTTAGAGGCCAATAATCGTCAGATGGCAGAAAAAATCATTCTTTATCGTACGCTTGTCCGGATAGACGGGCAAGTGTTGGATGAGAATATTCAGTATGATGTTTCGGGCGTTCACAATATACTGCGTTTTAATGTATCGTCTTTTATACTAAAAATGGAAAATCCGGAGGTGCCGTTGGCGGTTCCTAAAGAGGAAGGAGGCTATGAAATCATTAACGGTGAGCGTATTTATTATATTAATTATCTGCTGCAATTGAGAAGCAGTGAAAACGTCGATTACAAGCGTTTTCGTCTGATCTTGTCGCGCAATGGTATTGAGGGTATAGAAAAAATGTAAACATAAGGCGGTCATGTCTTTTAATTGTCAATTAATTACCTTAGTTTTGCAGAGGTTTATAATCATTATATAATCGCTATCAAAACGTAGAAATGAGAAAATGGAGTATTGAGGATTCAGCAGAACTGTATAATATCAACGGTTGGGGGCTGAGTTATTTTTCTATTAATGAAAAAGGGCATGTAGCAGTGACGCCTAAAGTAGGTGGTCCTTCAATTGATTTAAAGGAATTGATGGAAGAGTTGCAGGTGCGTGATGTGGCTGCTCCGGTACTTTTAAGATTCCCGGATATTTTGGATAACCGGATTGAGAAAATATCCAATTGTTTTGAGGCTGCTGCTCAGGAATATGGCTATAAAGCTAAGAATTTCATCATTTATCCGATAAAGGTGAATCAAATGCGTCCTGTTGTGGAGGAAATTGTCAGTCATGGCAATAAATTCAATATTGGATTGGAGGCTGGTTCGAAACCGGAATTGCATGCCGTTTTGTCAATTGACATTGATGAGGATGCAATGATCATTTGTAATGGTTATAAGGATGAAAGTTATATAGAATTGGCTCTATTGGCCCAGAAGATGGGTAAACGTATCTACTTGGTCGTAGAGAAATTGATGGAATTGAAGACCATTGCCCGGCTTGCCAAGAAAATGGGAGTTCGCCCTAATATTGGCATTCGCATCAAATTGGCTAGCTCCGGTAGCGGAAAATGGGAAGAATCCGGTGGAGATGTCAGTAAATTCGGTGTAAATTCCAGTGAGCTGTTGGATGCTTTGGAATTGTTGGAGAAGAATAAGATGGCTGATTGTCTGCAGTTGATTCATTTCCACATAGGCAGTCAGGTGACAAATATTCGTCGTATTAAAACGGCATTGAAAGAGGCTTCTCAGTTTTACGTGCAGCTGAAGCGGATGGGCTATAATATTAATTTTGTCGATATTGGTGGAGGCTTGGGGGTAGATTACGACGGGACACGTTCTGCTACATCTAATAGTATGAACTATTCTATCCAAGAGTATGTGAATGATGCTGTTTCTGCCATTGTTGATGTGTGTGTGAAAAATGAACTTCCGCAACCGAATATCATTACAGAGTCGGGACGTTCGTTGACAGCTCATCATTCTGTATTAGTATTTGAGGCTTTGGCAAGTACAAGTCTTCCGGCTTTCGATGAAGCGGAGGAAATAGATGAAAATGCCCATGAACTGGTGAAGGAATTATATGAATTGTGGGATAATCTGAATCAGCCGCGTTTGTTGGAAACTTGGCACGATGCTTTGCAGTGTCGTGAAGATGCCTTGAATCTTTTTAATTTGGGATTGATTGATTTGAATACCAGAGCACAGGTTGAACGCTTGTTCTGGTCGGTAGCTCGTGAAGTATATGAGATGGCAGATGCGACAAAACATGCACCGGATGAACTGAAGAAAATTGCGAAAATGTTGCCGGACAAGTATTTCTGCAACTTCTCTTTGTTTCAATCGTTGCCTGACTCTTGGGCTATAGATCAGATTTTCCCGATTATACCATTGTCACGCTTGAATGAACAGCCTACAAAATCGGCAACGATTCAAGATATTACTTGTGATTCGGATGGTAAGATTAATAATTTTATCTCTACGCGTAATTTCTCCTATCATTTGCCGGTGCATGAGTTGAATAACAAAGAGCCTTATTATTTCGGAGTGTTCCTTGTCGGAGCTTATCAGGAAATTTTAGGAGACTTGCATAATTTGTTTGGTGATACCAATGCTGTACATATCAAAGTGAAGAATGGCGAATATGTCATAGACAAGGTGATTGAAGGAGAAACTGTCGCAGATGTATTGGAGTATGTACAGTTTACTCCAAAACGTATGGCTCGTACAGTAGAAGTCTGGGTGATGTCTTCAGTGAAGAAGGGTATCATTTCTCCGGAGGAAGGGCGAGAGTTCTTGTCAAATTATCGTTCAGGATTGTATGGATATACTTATTTAGAGTAAGTAGAACGAAGCTATTATAATGAAAATATGCCTGACATGAGGAGCATTCCTGTATGTCAGGCATATTTTATTTAAAAGTGGCTTAAAAACATTTGGAATAGACGCGGTTCCAATAGTATGGGAAATACGAATCCGAATACGGCTCCATAAAAATGGGCATTGTGATTGATGTTGTCGCTACCTTGATGGGCCATATATTGGCAGTAGGCTAAGTATAAAACACCGAACAGTATTCCTGGAATGGGAATAACGGCGAATAACAGAATCTTATCCCAAGGGTTTAAAAAGATGTCGGCAAAAAGTACGGCAGATACAGCTCCGGAAGCCCCGATGGAGGTGTACCATTCAGCGTTCCGGTAGCGTATGATGTCGGAAATGGAAGCTGCTATCATACCGCCAAAATAAAGCGTTAGAAAAGCCCATTTGCCAAAGCCTAAATATTCGAATGCGGTTTCGATGTAGCCGCCGAATGACCAAAATGTAAACATGTTCACCAATAAATGAATCCAGTCGGCATGTACAAATCCATGGGTGATTATGCGCCACCATTCTTGATGTTGGACTACGCGATAAGGTTTTAGGGATAGGCGTTCAAATAGCTGATATTTATTGAAGCATGCTATTGAAACGGCGGCTGTGACTATAATAAGTAAATCGGTGAACATATTTTGTTATTTAAATCTACAACTTAAGAATTGGTATATGAGTTTTGCTGCCAGAAAATCCGGAGCTTTGTTACTTGCGTTTGGACAAAGTTCAACGACATCCAAGCCGATAATGTTATGGCGTTCGTTGATGAGCTTCAATAAGGTCATTACATCGCGATAGCTCAATCCATCCGGTTCGGGAGTTCCTGTTGAAGGCATATAGGCTGGATCCAATACATCCAGGTCGATGGTGACGTAAACATTATCTAGTAGTTTTTGTGATATTTCGTACATCCAAGTTGTATCACCTAATTCTTTGATCTCGTGTGCATAGAAAATGCGTTCCGGGTCAATATTATGTTTTTCTTCAATGGCTGAACTTCGGATTCCAACCTGTACGATGCTGGAGGTGATGTCTTTGCCTCTTGCCATGACACATGCATGGTTGTATGGAGATCCTTCATATTCGTCACGCATATCGGAATGGGCATCCAATTGAAGAATGGAGAAGTTGTCGTAGTGTTTTGCGACGGCACGGAAAGCTCCTACGCTGACAGAATGCTCGCCTCCAAGAAGAACCGGGAATTTTTTGTCATCCAAAATAGTATTCATGCGACGTTCTACTTCATCTGCCATGGCTTCCGGTGATGAATTTTCAGTCACGGCATCTAAAGTGGCAATACCTTTTTTGAATACTTCCGAGTCTGTCTCAATATCATAAAATTCCAAGTTGAAAGAGGCTTCCAGTAAAGCTTGAGGACCTTTATCTGCGCCTTTAATCCAAGTGCTGGTGCCATCATATGGCACCGGTAAAATAGCGATTTCTGCTGTTTCGTAATTTGTGTACTTTTCTTCGAAATCTCCGTAAAGTGTTTTCTCTGCCATGATTATTTACAATTATTTGTTTTCAACTGTTTTACTTCTTCTATTGCGGCATCTTTGTTAATTGTTTTGAGCTGTCTGCCTTGCATCAGCCATTCGCCATGTACCATGGTTGAATATATATTTTTGCTATTCATGGCATATACTATGGCGGAATATTCGTCGTATATCGGTTGCATATTGGATGCGTCTGCATGCACGAGAATCAAGTCTGCACTTTTGTTGATTTCCAAAGAGCCGGTAATATTTCCTAAACCGAGAGCTTGAGCTCCTCCTATTGTGGCCATGCGAAGAGCTGTTTTCGCATTGACGGCTTCCGGGTTGTAGTCGACGACTTTGGCTAATAAAGCGGCAAAGCGCATTTCTTCAACCATATCGAGGGAGTTGTTGCTGGCTGTTCCGTCTGTTCCGATACCTACAGTGATTCCTGCTTTGAGGCAGGCGTCAATAGGTGCTATTCCACTGGATAGTTTTAAGTTGCTTTTTGGGCAATGGGCTATGGATGTTTTTGTTTTTGCCAGCAGTTCCATCTCCTTTGGATTGAGCCATACACAGTGGGCGGCAATGACGTTTGTGTCCAGTAATCCTAAAGAGTATAGGTATTCTGCCGGTCGCATATTTGTGCGGGCTTGAATGTCTTCTACTTCTTTACTTGTTTCAGAAAGATGTATCTGCAAAATTGTATTGTGCTTGTCGGCAAGATATTTGGCTTTCTTTAATGTTTCGGCAGAGCAGGTGTAAGGAGCATGAGCACAAATGGAGGGATGTATTAAATGGTCTCCTTCCCAATTGTATATAAGTTCCTCGGATAGCGTGATGCCTGCTGTTAGGTCGCCAAAGCTCGGCGTTGGGAAATCAATTAGCGATTCTCCGACAACTCCGCGCATGCCGGCCTTATGGGCTTCTTCTGCAATGGCATTCTCAAAGAAGTACATATCATTAAAGCAGGTTGTTCCTGATTTAATCATTTCAACTAATGCCAAGCGTGTAGCAATACGTACATTTTGTTCGTTGACAAGCCGGGCTTCAGCAGGGAAAATGTGTTCGGTCAGCCAGGTATGCAACGGTAAATCATCGGCATAACCACGCAGCATGGTCATGGGTAGATGGTTGTGTGTGTTAACAAATCCGGGCAGTATGTACATGCCTTGTGCATCTGTAATTTCAGCATCCGGATCGGATAGAGTTCCGGATGTTATTTCTTTAATTTGTCCTCCTTCTATTAGTATGCTGCCGTTGGGGATAATTTCCATTCCGGCATTCATCGTAATAATGTGGGCGTTGCTGATTATTTTTTTGCTCATTATTTTACTTTTTACAAAGGTAGCTAAAACTTCTCAATTATATAGGTTGTTATCTTTCAATTAGCAAGAATTATGGATTAAAAAAAATTTTTTCTAGGTGGTATTCCATTGTAAAATTTTATATTTGTGGTGATATAGAAAAGATGCCTTTTCTTTAGAAAAAAGATATATTTTGATTAAAACAAGATGTTATGACAAAGCAAGCAAGATTTATCGGAGAATATCCGAAAGTAGGTATTCGTCCTGTTATTGATGGTCGTCAGGGTGGTGTGCGTGAGTCGTTGGAAATGCAAACGATGGATATGGCTAAAAATGTAGCCAATTTGATTAGTAGTGAATTGAAATACAGTGATGGTACTGCTGTACAATGTGTAATTGCTGACTCAACAATTGGTCGTGTGCCGGAAGCTGCTGCTTGTGCTGAGAAATTCCGTAAGGAAGGTGTTGGGGTTGTAATTTCTGTGACTCCGTGTTGGTGTTATGGTAGTGAGACAATCGACTACGATTCGCGTATGCCTCAGGCTATTTGGGGCTTTAATGGAACGGAACGTCCGGGTGCTGTGTATTTGGCAGCTGCTTTAGCTGGTCACACTCAGAAAGGTATGCCTGCTTTTGGTATTTATGGACATGACGTGCAGGATGCTGATGATAAGAGTATTCCGGAGGATGTAAAAGAAAAATTATTGCGTTTCGCAAGAGCTGGTATTGCCGTGGCAACCATGCGTGGCAAGAGTTATCTTTCTATCGGTAATGTAGCGATGGGTATTGCTGGAAGTATTGTAGATGCGGATTTTTTCCAGACTTATTTGGGAATGAGAAATGAGCAAGTCGATATGAGTGAAATTGTGCGTCGTATCGATGAAGGTATTTATGATAAAGAAGAATATGCAAAAGCATTGGCTTGGGTTGTGAAATATTGCAAGGTGAATGAGGGAACGGATTTTAATATTCCTGAAAAACGTAAAAACCGCCAGGAATTGGATGCTGATTGGGAGTATGTTGTAAAGATGTTTATGATTTTCAGAGACTTGATGTGTGGAAATGCAAAATTGAAAGAATTGGGCTTTAAAGAGGAGGCTTTGGGACATAATGCTATTTTGGGAGGTTTTCAAGGACAGCGTCAATGGACAGATCATTTCCCTAATGGTGACTTTGCAGAAGCTTTCATGAATACTTCTTTTGATTGGAATGGTATTCGTGAGCCATTTGCTTTTGCAACAGAAAATGATTCGTTGAATGGGGTTGCAATGTTGTTTGGTAAATTGTTGTCAAATACAGCTCAGATATTTGCTGATGTGCGAACCTATTGGAGTCCTGCGGCTGTAGAACGTGTAACCGGTAAAAAATTGACTGGTGCGGCGGCTAATGGTATTATCCATTTGATTAATTCTGGTGCTGCAACTTTGGATGGAAGTGGTGAACAAAGCTGTAATGGAGAACCGGCAATGAAGCCTTTCTGGGAAATTACCGAGGAAGAGACTGAAAAATGTCTGAAAGCTACAACTTGGTATCCTGCTAACCGAGATTATTTCCGTGGAGGAGGTTTTTCTTCTAATTTCTTATCTAAAGGAGGAATGCCTGTTACTATGATGCGTGTAAATATTGTAAAAGGTTTGGGACCTGTATTACAATTGGCAGAGGGATATACCGTTGAGATAGATCCTGAAGTTCATAAGATTTTGAATGAGCGTACAGATAAAACATGGCCGACTACTTGGTTTGCTCCTCGTTTGACAGGAGGTGGAGCTTTCAAGGATGTTTATTCTGTAATGAACAATTGGGGCGCTAACCACGGTGCAATCAGTTATGGACATATCGGAGCGGATCTGATAACATTGGCTTCTATGTTGAGAATACCTGTTTGTATGCATAATGTAGCGCAGGATAAGATTTTCCGCCCAAGTGCATGGAATGCGTTTGGAATGGATCCAGAGGGTGCCGATTATAGAGCATGTCAAAACTATGGAGCTCTTTATAAATGATAATATTGTTAGATAGAGGGAGTCTGTGAAAGGAACCCTCTATTTGCTTAAAATATAAAAGATAATGGAAATTACAGAACAACAGATAGAACAGTTTTTAGCAGCTGCTCACAATGTAGGAGAACGTAGATTGACTCGTTGCAGTAGCGGTAATTTGTCTTGGCGTCTTGGTGACGTGGCTTTGGTTTCAGGAACTGGTTCTTGGGTGCCGGAGTTGCGTAAAGAGCAGATTGCTGTTTGCCGAATTGCAGACGGTGTGTCTTTAAATGGTGTGAAACCTTCAATGGAAAGTACTTTCCATTTGGGAATATTGCGAAGTAGACCGGATGTTAATGTTGTGTTGCATTGTCAAAGTATATTTGCAACAACAGTAGCTTGTATGAAAAATAAACCGACAAATTTTAATGTAACGGCTGAATTGCCTTGTCACTGTGGTAGTGAGATAGCAATGGTGCCTTATTTTAGACCAGGTTCCCCTGAATTGGCACAAGCTGTAATGGAAGCTATGAGGAATCATGATTCTGTGATTTTGGAGAAGCATGGACAGGTGTTTGTTGGTAAGGATTTTAATGACGCAATTGAAAAGGCTGAATTTTTGGAAATGGCTTGTGAGATTATTGTGCGTTCAGGTATGAGTTATACAACTTTGACCCAAGATGAAATAGATGATTTAGATAAATATATTTTGGGTAAGGTGCAGTAATACTGATAACGCTTATGAGATATATAGCAGCAGATTTTGGTGCGGGCAGTGGACGTGTAATCGTTGGGACTGTCCGCCCTGATTCAATAGAGTTAGAAGAGATTCACCGGTTCCCAAATCGACAAATTCGGTTGGGGGGTGTTGTGTATTGGGATTTTCTGGCATTGTTTGAGGAATTGAAAAACGGTTTGCGAAAAGCTTTCCGTAAGTATGATGATATTGTAAGTATCGGTGTAGATACTTGGGGGGTTGATTTCGGATTGATAGATAAACAAGGACATTTGATATCTAATCCTGTATGTTATCGAGATGCACGTACTGAGGGGATGTTGGAAAAAGCATTTAAGGTGCTTCCTAAAGAGAGGTTTTATGCTTTGACTGGGAATCAATTTATGGAGATAAATACAGCGTTTCAGTTGTATAGTATGACTCTTGCAAACGATTCCATATTGCAAATTGCTGACAAGTTGCTTTTTACACCAGATTTATTTAATTACTTTTTGACAGGCAGGGCATTGAATGAATTTTCAATTGTTTCTACATCACAACTTTTCAATCATACGAAACATGATTGGGCTGATGAGGTTTTTGATGTATTGGGATTACCGCGTCGTCTGATGCAGAAAGTTGTTTCGGCAGGGAGTGTGATTGGAGAATTATCTGAAGATGTGGTTGCTGAAGTGGGAGGTAAAGGAGTGAAAGTCGTGGCTGTCGGTTCTCATGATACTGCAAGTGCAGTAGCATCGATTGAGGCTACGGGTGGCAATTGGGCTTTTATCAGTTCTGGTACTTGGTCATTGATGGGTATTAAAGTTGATAAACCGATACTGACGGAAGAGGCCATGG
>CAJJNP010000058.1 GCA_905193145.1 uncultured Odoribacter sp.
GTTTTTAGAAAACAATGCCTATTTTGTCGACTTCTTTAATGCGTACTTCTTTGGCCTCTCATACTATTTTGTTTTAGTTGTTTTGTATTTCTTGTAGCAAAAAATATACCACACGTTCAATGCCTCTGAGTTGCAGCCCGGTGTTGTCACATTATCGTAACAACGCTTAACATTCCCTTCATTTAAATGTTATTTCCCTGTTACAATTCTGCCTCACCTTTGCGGCGAGAAAAAAATAATAGAATTCAATGCAGACAATTAGATTAAGTTTTTGTGTATGTTGCATGGTCCTTTTTACTTCTTTACAAGGATGGTGTCAGAATGCAACTTTAAAAGGTAAGATTACAGACAAAGAAACAAATGAGCCGTTAATCGGTGCCACAGTGCAGATTGTAGGTACAACCTTGGGTATTGCCACCGATATCGACGGCTGCTATGAACTGAGCGTTGAGCCGGGTACGTATCATTTGTTGGTGAAATATGTAGGATATAAGGAGTTGCATCGCGAGCAGGTGAAAATCAGCGGTACGACTCTTCTTGATTTTGTTTTGGAAGCCGACCATGCGATGTTGGAGGAGGTATCGGTAAAGGCCCGCAAGAATATGGAAAACGAGCGGGTGTTGCAGATGGAACGCCAGCAGGCAAGTGTGGCTATCGAGAATCTGGGCGCTAAGGAAATGAGTCTGAAAGGTGTGTCGAATGTGCAGGAAGGGGTGAAGAAAATCACCGGAATCTCCATTGCCAGTGCCGGTCAGTTGGTGGTGCGTGGTTTGGGCGACCGTTATAGTACGACCACCTTGAACGGTTTGCCGATTGCTTCTCCCAATCCGGACAATAAGTTGATTCCGCTCGACCTGTTCCCTTCGTCCACCGTACAGAATATCACGGTCAGCAAGGTCTATCAGGCCGGCACGTTTGCTGATTATGCCGGTGCACATATTGATATCGGTACTAAAAGTCAGGGGAACAGCGATTTCTATTCTGTCGGTTTGAATGTTGGGGGTGCCTTTAATACTCTCGGCAAGGATTTCCGCTATGCCGACCACAAGGGGACAACGCTTTCTACAGACAATATCAAACACCGTTATCTGGATATGTCCTTTGCTGATTTCAAACAGCAGGTGGTGAAAGATGATGTGTTCGGAACGACTTTTGCCATTGATAAGAAAAATGCACTTCCTGATTTCAGCGGGAATATCGGTTGGGGAAAAAGCGTAGGACGTTTTGATATCCTTCTTTCGTTCGGTGCCGGCAATAGCCGCCAGATACTGGAGGATGCCTTTGTCAAACAGTTGACAGCCCAAGGAACGACATTGAATCATTTTAACTACAATAAATATACTACAGAGCTGAAGGTGGCGGGACTGGCTGGTTTGAACTATCGTTTCCGCGAACACGATCGTATCAACTATACCTTGTTTTATGCCCGGAATGCTGTGGACGAATATCTCGAACGTCAGGGCTTTGATTCGGAAGGCATCACTCTCAAGGGAAGTAACAGCATCTTCCATGCCTACCGACTTCTCAACAATCAGTTGAGCGGCCATCATGAATTTGGCAGCCATTGGGAACTCGACTGGGCAGGCTCCTATGGAATGACGGGTAGTGACGAACCGGACCGCCGTCAGGTGATGTTCCGCCACAATGAGGAAACCGGCGAGTTGTCTCTTTTCCTCCTTAACCAGCAGGAGACCATGCGCTACTTCAGCGAATTGGATGAAGACGAAGCGGTGGGTGATATCAAGGGCAGCTATAAATTCGGTGAAAAAAACAAGGTGCGTGCCGGTTTTACCTATAAAAGGAAAACACGCGATTTTAAAAGCGCCAACTTCTATTACGATATGGACAAACTGTCGGATGTGACAATCGACAATATCTATGATACGGACGGTTATCTGAATTTTGACAATGTCGCTAACGGCAATATTACCATCACCCGGAGCTATCAGGCTCGTAACCGCTATGAAGCGGAGAGCGAAGCTTATGCAGCCTTTGCCGAACTGGATTTCTATCCCTTGCCATCTTTGTTGGTGAATGTAGGCGTACGTTACGAACAGGTCAACCAGCAGGTGGACTACGCCGATGATGCCAGTATCGAGAAGACATCCAAACTGGACAAAGGGGATATTTTCCCGGCGCTCAATATGAAATACACCTTCGATGAACAGAGCAGTTTGCGGTTTGCCTTGTCACGCACCGTTACCCGTCCGGCCTTTGTGGAAATGGCTCCGTTCCTCTATCAGGAATCTTATGGTAGCGCCTCTGTCCGCGGTAATGCCAATATCAAAAACGGATATAACATCAATGTAGACCTCCGATATGATTTCTTCAATAAAGAAAACAGTGATATGTTTTCAGGAAGTCTCTACTTCAAAAAACTGAACGACCCCATCGAACGGGTGCAGGAAGCCGAGGGCGGTTCTGCCGTACATACCTTCCGCAATTCCGATAGCGGTATGGCGATGGGTATCGAACTGGAAATTCGGAAAGAACTCTTCAAGGATTTCAGGGTAGGGGTGAACGGTTCGTATATGTACACCGATGTCAAACTTCCTTCCGGAGGAGGTATCTATACCGACAATCAGCGTGCGCTTCAAGGTGCATCCCCTTACCTGGTGAATGCAGATGTCAGCTACTCGCCGACAGCGCAGAACGGCAACAAGACCATACTGGCATTGGTCTACAATGTACAGGGACCCCGCATCCACTCTGTCGGAATCTTCGAATTGGGCGACAACAAGCAGCTGGCTCTCCACACCCTGGATTTTGTCGGAAGCTACTCTTTCGGTGGCCACTGGACAGCCAAACTGACCGTGAAGGATCTGTTGAACAGCAAAGTACGCTTCCGTCAGGATGTGCCGCAGATTGATTCGAAAATGGATGTTGAATCTTTCCGCCCCGGAACAAATGCAGAAATAGGAATATCATATAAATTTTAATCAAACAGTTTAACATTTAACAACGAGAAAGTATGAAAAAGAAGTATTTGAACTTAATGGTTTTAGCGTTAATGACATCCATGAGTACAATGACATTTACCGCTTGTGATGACGACGACGATAATAACGGTGACGGTTCAGACAACGGGAAAAACGAAATAGTAGTAGCCAACGGCACAGAGTTGAAGGGAGTGGTGGATAACGGTCAGACCGTTGTGTTGAAAGCCGGAAATTCTTTCACTTTAAGTGGCGGTTACACCGTAAAGAACGGCGGTGTATTGAAAATCGAAGAGGGTGTGACCATCACAGCCGTAGAAGATGATGCTGCAGATTATATTCTTGTAGAGCAGGGTGGTAAGATCGATGCTCAGGGAACAGCCGAGAAACCTATCGTCATGACTTCCGAATTGAAACAGCCGAAAGGTTGGGGCGGTATCCATATCTGCGGTTATGCACATACCAACAAAGGAACCGGTGCCAAATCAGAAATCGGTAATGCTCCTTACGGCGGTAACAAGGAAGATGACAACTCAGGTGTTTTGAGATACATCCGTCTGGAATATACCGGATTTGCATTCGACCCGGAACACGAATCCAACGGTGTTTCCTTCTACGGTGTCGGTAACGGTACAACGGTTGAATATATCCAGTCTTACAAGGGTGCTGACGATGGCTTTGAATTCTTCGGCGGTTCTGTAAATGCAAAATATCTGGTAGTGACAGACAACGAAGACGATTCATTCGACTGGACTGAAGGATGGAACGGTAAGGCTCAGTTCCTGGTAGCAACCCAGTTGGGCACCACCGGTGCAAAAGACCAGGGCGACTGTCTGATTGAGGCAGACAACAACGGAGACAACGCTACTGCCACTCCTTGCTCATGGCCTACACTTGCCAACCTTACTTTGATTGGTAACAATTCAGCAGAAGGCAAACGCGGTATCCGCCTCCGTGCCGGAACGAAAGTGAACATCTACAATGCCATCGTAACAGGCAAACCTAAGTGCTTGACTACTGAAACCACACAGACTGAAACCAGCCTGGTAGGCAAAGAATCAAAACTGCAGTACATCACTTTGGCGAGCGATATTGATTGTAAAGAGGGACTTTACTCTAGCGCAATGTTTACAGAGGCTGCCAACCACAACACCATCAACCGTCCGTTCACATTCAGCGACGTGTATGTTGGAACCATCGACGGCGGAGCTGATTTGAGCAGCGACAAATTCTTTACAGCAGCTGCTTATCAGGGAGCGGTGAAAGCAGGAAACGATTGGACCAAAGGATGGACCAGGAAATAAACAACCAATATTTTTATTTTCATTCCGGGTCAGCGGCTGCTATGCGGTCGCTGACTTTCATTTTATTAAAAGATAAAATTCTGGCTGATTAACTGCTTACCTACTGAAATTTTCTTTAAATTTGCTGCCGTTTTATCAAATTATAAAGAGATGGGAAAGTTTTTAACCTCAAGAAGCGAAGATTATTCACAATGGTATAATGAATTAGTGGTAAAAGCCGGTCTGGCGGAACAGTCTGCTGTACGCGGATGTATGGTAATCAAACCGTATGGTTATGCAATCTGGGAAAAAATCCAGCGTCAATTGGATGATATGTTCAAAGCGACAGGACATGTCAATGCCTATTTCCCTTTGTTGATACCGAAATCATTCTTTTCAAAAGAGGCCGACCATGTGGAAGGTTTTGCCAAAGAATGTGCTGTTGTGACCCATTACCGTTTGAAAAACGATCCTAACGGCGGTGGTGTCGTTGTTGACCCGGCTGCCAAACTGGAAGAAGAATATATTATCCGTCCTACTTCGGAGACCATTATATGGAACACTTATAAAAACTGGATTCAGTCCTATCGTGACCTGCCTATCCTGTGCAACCAGTGGGCGAACGTGATGCGTTGGGAAATGCGTACCCGTATGTTCCTCCGTACTGCAGAATTCCTTTGGCAGGAAGGCCACACGGCTCATGCCACCAAAGAAGAGGCATTGGAAGAGGCCAATAAAATGGTGCGTGTATATGCCGACTTTGCCCAGAACTGGATGGCTGTACCCGTGATTATGGGCTGCAAGAGTGAAAGCGAACGTTTTGCAGGAGCTCTTGACACCTTTACCATCGAAGCTTTGATGCAGGACGGAAAGGCGCTGCAGGCCGGTACCTCACACTTCCTCGGACAGAATTTTGCCAAGGCATTCAATGTGCAGTTCACCAACAAAGAGGGTAAACTGGAATATGTATGGGCAACATCCTGGGGAGTATCCACCCGTTTGATGGGAGCCTTGATTATGGCTCACTCCGATGACAACGGATTGGTATTGCCTCCGAAACTGGCGCCTCTGCAGGTAGTGATTGTTCCCATCTACAAAGGTGCGGAAGGTTTGCAGAAAATCAGTGCCAAGGTACAGCCGCTGATTGATGCCCTGAAAGCTAAAGGCATCTCTGTGAAATACGATGACCGCGACACCCAGAAACCGGGCTGGAAATTTGCCGACTACGAATTGAAGGGTGTGCCTGTACGTCTGGCAGTCGGCGAAAGAGACCTGGAGAACGACACCATCGAGGTGGCGCGTCGTGACACTCTTACCAAAGAGACATTGCCGTTTGCAGGAATTGAAGAATATATCGAAAAACTGTTGGAAGATATCCAGGAAAACATCTTCAAGAAAGCGCTTGCTTTCCGCGACAGCATGATTACCAAAGTGGATACCTACGACGAATTCAAACAGCAGCTTGAGACCAAAGGCGGATTCTTCCTCTGCCACTGGGACGGAACTCCCGAGACAGAAGAGCAGATCAAGGCCGATACCAAAGCAACCATCCGTTGTATTCCGTTTGACACTCCGGAAGAGGAAGGCAAGGACATGGTTACCGGTAAACCGTCTCACCGCAGAGTATTGATTGCTAAAGCATATTAATCAAAGCCATGTCTGTACTTGAGCGTTTTTTAAAGTATGTGAAATACAACACGCAGTCCGACCCGAAGACCGGATTGAATCCGAGCACTCCCGGCCAGATGGAGTTTGCGTATGTATTATGCGAGGAATTGAAAGCCATCGGTCTGCAGGATGTGGATGTCGATGAAAACGGATATGTGATGGGATTTCTGCCTTCCAACATGGAACGCGAAGTCCCTGCCATCGGATTTATCGCACACATGGACACCAGTCCTGAAACATCCGGCAAACATGTCAATCCTCAGATCATTGAAAACTATGCCGGCAACGACATTGTTTTGAACAAAGAAAAGGAAATTTTTCTCACTATGGAGGAGTTCCCGGAACTGGCACGTTATGTCGGCCAGACATTGGTCACTACCGACGGCAACACCCTCTTGGGCGCTGACGACAAGGCAGGAATCGCCGAGATCATGACAGCCTTGGAATATCTGGTGACCCATCCGGAAATCAAGCATGGCAAACTGTGTATCTGCTTTACCCCGGATGAGGAAATCGGCGAGGGACCGGACTATTTCGATGTCAAAAAATTCGGTGCCAAATTCGCTTATACTTTGGATGGCGGGGAATTGGGCGAGTTGGAGTTTGAAAACTTCAATGCAGCCACGGCAAAAATCACCTTCAAAGGACGCAACATCCATCCCGGATATGCAAAAAACAAGATGGTCAACTCCATCCTGGCAGCCAATGAATTCATTGCCAATCTGCCTCGTAAAGAAACGCCCGACCAGACAGCCGGTTACGAAGGTTTTTTCCATGTGTATTCCATTACCGGAGATGTAGAGACTACAGTTGTGGAGATATTGATCCGTGATTTCGACCGCGAGCGTTTCGGTATGCGGAAAACCGTTTTGGAAAATGGTGTTCGAGAATTCTCCAAGCGTCTGGGTCTGTCTATCGAACTGGAAATCAAAGACCAGTATTTTAATATGCTGGAGAAGATAGAAGCACAGTATTATATTGTCGACATAGCCAAGCGTGCCATGGAGGATGTGGATGTGAAACCGCAGATTGTTCCCATCCGTGGCGGTACGGACGGCTCGCGTCTGTCGTTTATGGGGCTGCCTACTCCCAACATCTTTACGGGTGGGCACAATTTCCACGGACGCTACGAGTACATCCCTGTGCCTTCCATGGAAAAGGCCGTACAGGTTATCGTACGTATCGCAGAACTTTGCAGCAAGCTCTAAAATTTTCAATCGTATATCGGCGGCAATCCTTTTTCGGGGTTGCCGTTTTTTGTGTTTTCTCTTCCAAAACTCCCTCTTTTCCCCCTCTTTCCTCCCACTCAACTATATATCAAATATAACACAAACATATATCAAAGATAATAGATTGTTATCTTTGACTAGTAATTGACTACTGTTTGAGATGTATTTGGGTGGGAGCATTGTCCTTCATTTATACAATTTAACAAAATAGCAATAGAAAGCAATGAAAAGATAATGAAATGCCTATAGTTGTTTTTGGGATTACCCCTAAACTTGTATGAAATAAAAATAAAATTTATGAAGGTTGTTGTAATTACCCGAAAGGTAGCTTTCATTGAGGGCAGGTTTAGGATGCACGCTTCGGTAATGGCAAGTGTATTGGTTATTTCTACACTGATGTTTATCGGGATGCTTGGGATTCTTGCTTTATGGGATAGTGAATATTTGCTTGCTGCCCGTCACTTTTTCCGGGAACAGCAAAGGGCAAACCTGGCTTCTGCTATAGTCAAATATTGCCGGGATACCTCTTTTTGTATCAGTTTTGACCAAGATACCTCCTTGATGCTTTTTCCTGGACAGGTTATGTCGGAAGTCGGTTTTTGTCGGAAACGCTGGGGATTATATGAAATGTTGGTATTGACTGCCGGTGATGAAAAAAAATGTTGTCTGATGGGAAAAACTGATGAAAGTTTCAGCCGTGCTGCCCTTTATCTTCCTGAACACAGGCATCCGCTTTCTATTGCGGGAAAAAGCCGGATAGAAGGGGATGTTTATGTAGGTTGTCAAGGAGTCGCTTATACCCAAGTGGGAGCTGATTTTTTTGATGGTACTCCTATTAACCCTGCTGACATTTGTCGGAGTGAAGAAAAGCTTCCGTTGCCGGAAAATGAAATAACCGCTTATGTCGGGGAGTTGTTCCAACGGGCTTCAGGAGAATGGCAGGAGGTAGAAAGCTTCGGACAGGTCACATTTGCCGGTCCGGTAGCCTATCGGAAGGTAGGACAGGAACTTGGAGCTGTGAGATTGTCTGGTCCTTATCTACTATGTTCTGCAGATTCGTTGTATATCCGGGGTGATTGTCGGTTAAGGGGAGTTATCATTGTTGCCGGTAAAGTGTGTATAGGAACCGGTTTCAAGGGTGCCGTACAGGTCTTTGCCCACGATGCGATTTGTCTTGAAGAACAGGTTGTTTTGCAGGCGGGGTCGGGATTATGGGTGAATGGTGATGCTCACCGGAGTTCGATTCGGTTGGGGAAGAATTGTCGGGTGGACGGTTACGTTGTGGTGGCAGGGAATTCGGAATCTCCTGAATTTCCCTGTGCACAATATTACCAACCGGCTTCTGCCGAGGTGCGAGGATTGGTGTATGTTGACGGGATAGCCGATGTGCGGGGAGTTGTCACGGGAAGCCTTTATGCTGAAGCACTTTATCATTTTGCTTCTGATGGATATTATGCCGATTTGTTTTATGATTTGACAGTCTGCCGTTCAGCTGATGTCGTGTATCCGTTTCTGTTAAAAGGACCGGAGGAAAGGAGGATGGTAAAATGAGAAAGGGAAAGTTTGTCTGGAAAGCCTCTTCCTTGCCCGAATGTATTGTAGCTTCAGTCATTCTGATGATATTTTTTCTACTGTCTATGGAAATACTTGTCCGGCTGGCCGGCAAAGTGGGGGAACAGGAATCTGTTGTGGCATTGTCGTCTGCTTTGAGGGAAGGATTTTATGCTCTGGCAGACGGAACTCATGCTGAGGGGGACTATACTTTCATTTACGGAGAGATACGGATAGAAGCATCGCTCTCTCTGTATGATACCCGTATTCAGCAACTTGAGTTGACTGCCTGCCCGTTACAGGGGGGCAGTTGTATTAAACGTTACCATTTAATCGGAAAAGCAGATGAACACTAAACCTATATCGGCATGGACCTTACCGGAATTGTTGATTGTCATGATTTTGTCCGGTCTCGTTTTTCTGGCATTGTTGGATGCAATTGTGCTTGTCGGTCGCTATACTGATTATATCACAGCACGTTGTGTGCGTACAGAAGAGGATTTGTCTGCATGTTGCCGGTTGGATGAGTTGTTAAGCCGTATTGACAGTATGGCTGTAGAGGAGGATGTTTTACAGCTCTATTGTCAGGATGTTCCTTTGGCAGATTTGCGGGTGTCTGACGACAGCCTGTTGTGCTGTCATTACCGGAATAGAAAAGATACTTTGTTGCGCGGTGTGGAAAAGATGGTGTTGGATGGAGATACTCTGATTATACAATTCTGTCTGTCGCAGGAGAAAATCCGGTATCGCTGGAATATTAATAGAACAATATGGCCATGAACAGGAATATCAAACTTTTGAAAGAATCCAAGAAAGAAATGCTGTTTTCCGAATTACATGTCCTGTTGATTTCCGGACTGGATTTCAGCCACTCTTTCCGTTTGTTGATCGAGGAAGAAAATGAAGAGAAGATTCGTTTGCTGTTGAAAGGAATTTATGCATCGGTTGTTGCCGGAGCTACATTGGACGAAAGTTTTGCCAGGAGCAGACAGTTTAGTGCGCTGGACTGCGGTGTGTTGAGAATCGGAGAAGAAACGGGACGGATTGCCGAATCTTTGGATTTTCTGGCAGATTATTACCGTAAGCGGATAGAACAGCGTCGGATGATTTCAGGTGCAATAAGTTATCCGCTGATCATTCTGGTGACGGCTTTGATAGTTCTGGTATTTATGGTCACGGTGATTGTACCGATGTTTGAGCAGGTATATGCCCGTATGGGAAGTGAACTGCCTTGGCTGACACGCCGGATAATCATTTTTTCGCACTGCATGCCGGATATGTTGTTGGGAATGGGAGGTGTTGCTGTTGTCGCAGGCTGTTGTCTTTACCGTTGGCGTAAATGCAGTGCGGTGCAGGATTTCCTGTCTGCCATAGTTCTGAAGTTGCCGCTTGTCGGCACTGCTGTCCGGCAAAATCAGCAGGCTCGGTTTTGTAAGTTGCTCCGGTTGCTTTACGGTTCCGGAATACCCTTGTTGCATGCTCTGGAATTATTACAGGGCATCATTACATTTTACCCTTATAGTCGGTCTTTCCGCGAGATTGGGGAAGAACTTCGCAGAGGAGGTTTGTTTGCAGCCGGATTGGCACGCTTCCCGCATATATACGACCGTAAACTATGTGCCCTGCTCCGAGTGGGCGAAGAGACGAACCACCTGGGAGAGATGTTGGGACGTTTGGGAGATATGCTGACCCTGGAACTTGAACACCGGCTGAAGCAGTTGGGCGGCTTCCTGGAGCCTGTGCTGATATTGGGAGTTGGCGGATTGGTAGCCTTGGTATTGATTGCGATGTATTTGCCTATGTTTAAATTGGGGAATACAATCGGATAACCGGATATAACTACCCTTATCCATGTTAATAGTGCTGATAATAATATAACTATTAACAACAAACTGTATGAAAAAAATTATCATTGTCGAGAAAAGAGAAGTCGTTGCCGAAGAACTTCTGAAAGTCGTAAAAGTGGGAAGTTATAAGGTGGAAGTGGTGAAAACCAATGCCGATGCTTTCCTGTATTATGATTCCGGTCAGACAAAAGCCATCGTGCTGGAAAATAATTATGACGGCTTGTGCCGGATTTTGCAGCGGATACGTCTGGAAGACCGGGAAACGGCCATTTTTGTGAAAGGACAGCCTAAGGCGGAAGGAGAGATTGAAACGGTTCTCGGTGAGGGAGCCGACAATTATATCACTCATTTTTCTTCACGGGAACTGCAAGCTTATCTGCAGGCTTGGTTCCGGTATGCCGACTGTCAGGATGAAAAAGAATATATACTGAACGAACGGGTGCATCTGTCAGTTGCCTCACAGCGTCTGCTCCTTCCCAGCGGGTCGCTGCTTTTGAGTGAATGTGAATTCCGGGTTCTTGAACTTTTGGCCCGGAATAAAGGGAAGGTTGTCGCTTACGAGGAGCTGATAGAAATCTATTGGCTTGAATATAATGTCGATACAAAAACTTATCTATGTAAATGCGTGAAGCGACTGCGCCATATTTTGGGAGGAGGTACGGGTTTGACGATTACAAATGTGTATAGACGAGGGTATATGCTTGAAGATCAGAATGCGTTTTAACAATCGGGCAATAGCTTGTCATAGGAATGTCATTGGAGAGCCAATGCTTGTCAGAAGGATTGTATCTACCTTGTGAAGGTTTAAAACTACAAGATATGAAAACAATTCTAAAACGTAAATGGCAGGTATTTTCTTTACCTGAATTGTTAAACTAAAAATGTGCGCTTATGAAAAAAATGTGTTTTTTATGGCTCTTTATGGGTTTTGTAACAATGCTTCAGGCCCAGGATATAGCTCCCGGGCAGCAGGCCCAGGGGTACTTGGATGACAAGAATGCCACGGTAGACTACTCAACGGGGATTTTTCATTACAAAGTACCCTTGTATACCTTGGGCAATGGAGGTTTTTCCCTGCCTGTGAGTCTGGATTATACGGGTAAAGGGGTAAAAACAGACGATTTGCCGGGTTTGATCGGTTACAACTGGACGTTGAATACGGGCGGAGTGGTAACCCGTACTATTCGGGGTGGAATTGCAGATGAGGCGAGTTTTAACGGTTATCTGTATTATCTGCAGAAGGCAGATGCCGTTTCTCTGGCAGAGGATGCAAAGAATGTGAACCGCCATCAGCGCGACGGAGAATCGGATATTTTTACCGTTGTATTCAACGGACAGTCAGTTCATTTTATTCTCGGTCTGGATGGTGACGGGCGGATTTGCGCGCTTCCTTTGGAACGGACGAATGTGAAAATCGAATGCGAACAAAGAGGAATCCATACCATTGACGGCTGGACTGTGACCGACGAGGAGGGCAACCGCTACATTTACCGGCAGAAAGAGTACAGTGCGGACATCGTGAAAGAGGATGTCGTCAGTTTTAACGGTCTGCGTGGTAAAACCTATGTTTCGTCGTGGTATCTGAGTCGGATAGAACCGGTGAACGGTTCTCCCTTGATTTACCATTATCTGGCGGATGTCAGGCAAAGCGGTACGCAGGATAATATCCAGATAAGCTATTTAACTTCCAGATACAGGACGCATTATTATTATGGCAGGAATTTACGGGAACATACTTTTGATTTCGAACCTTTCCGGGCTGATTTTAATGAAGCCATTTCAGAGGCTAGGATCTATTTGAATAGTTTTTCATTAGAGATGCAGTTGGATAATTCACTTTACGAATTTACGAGAGCCGGGCAATGGGTGAGAAATCCGAACTTTGAACAAGGGGCGCAAGCAATTCGTGATAATTTTCGTGTGATGGGACAATTGGCAGACTTCCGGAACATATCCGCCGCTTCCAACGAATTGATAGATGTATTGAATAAGTTGTATGATACCTATTCCGCTCAATCTTCGTATAACGCCCAAATGGCAGCATCATGGTTTCAGATAGCTAAAAAATATGTTATACAGAGTCTTGAACAGGTGGAAGAAGTTTCGGAGCGGGAAGTGGGTAACGGTACTTCGCTCACTGTCCGTAGCCCTTTGTTATCGCAAATTGTCTGCGGGAACAACGCTATTCGTTTTGGTTACAGCTCTTCCTGTTATGACATTCGATTGACCTCTCTGCAATTCGGGACTGTTTCGGGAATGTGTTTTGCCGGTGTAGAGTTGAAAAACGATGATCACTTGAACCGTATATCCTTTACAGGACGCGACAGTACTAGGAATCATACGCTTGATTTTGAGTATTATGCCAAGCCTTCCGGCGGTTATGCAACAGCGGATGTATGGGGCTATTGGATGAATAATGTCAATAACAATATTCCATTTTGGGCTGTTGATGATATCGAATACACCAGGATTTCATCGTTGAAATCAATAACCTTGTCCGATGGTGGTAGAATAGAGATAGATTATGAGCGGAATAAAAGTGTTCCCTTTCAGTATTGGGGTGTCGGTATGCATACAGATTCGATAGCCTATGGCGGAATCAGGCTGAAATCGCTGGTTTATCAAGACGGGATTTCAATGTCCGGTGATACCGTCCTGTATCGTTATCCTTATCCCGGCATATCGGTTTATCCGGAAATCACGCATGTTGAACATTTGAAGTACAGCGGTTTCTCTGATCGTTTGGTACATTCCCGAATGAAATTTAAGGGTATCGCTTTCCTGAGAATCGGCAATAACGGGCTTTACTACCGGCAGGTGGAGGAGGTACGTCCCGGTCAGGGGAAAAGGTCATACCTATTTCATGTGCCATTTCCTTATCTGCTTTACCATTATGAGCAATGCTATCCTTTCTGGTTGGTCGGCTTGCCGTTGTCCATGTTGGAATATGATGAGCAAGGACATTTGCTGCGATCCGTGCATAATCATTACGAAACGGATTTTTCAGTGATATTTCCTGATTATGATTTGGGTGATAATGAATGTTATTTTTCAAATTGTTCCTCTGGTTTTAGTTATACGGGGCAGTATTCGCAATTGCGGGCTGACGAAAATTATATGGATGCCGAATATCTGGAGAATTATTATCGGAATCAGGCAAATGTTTTAATTTATCAAGATGGAGGCTACCGTTATAAGTTAAATCCATTGTATGATGTGTATGTCCCCAATATAGCACCACGGACAAGACGGGAATTATTGAATTTGTATTATACGCTTTGTTATGGCGGTAAGACTGTGCTGAAATCCCAAAAAGAATACCGTTATCCGTCTCCGGATTCGGAGGGCGAATTGTTCAGTATGACGGAATATTTTTACGACAATCCTACTGGAAGCGTCCGTCCCACCCGTATTGTACAGACGGATGCCTGCGGCGACCGTTATACGGAGGTGACAACCCGGGTGACGGAAATGGATGTTGCAGCCGATACCTCCCTGTCCCATATGGTGTCAGCCAACATGTTGGCTCTGCCGGTGAAACAGGCTTTGCTCAAAAACGACAGCCTGCTGGCGGAGACGGTCAACGTTTATACCACTGTTGTCGGAAATATGCGCCGGGGAGTGGGTGTGAAAGCCCGCTACAGTTATGTGCCGCTACAGCCGTCAGATTATCAGGTAAATATAAAGAATCCAACGCTTTTTACTTACGGACAGGCAAATTATATACAGGAAGAGGAGCATGATTACAATTGGAAACAAGATGTTTTATTTTCGTCCGATAGCCGTAATCGTACATCGGAAACCGCTTTTTTTTATGACCGGAATGTTGATGCCCCACTTCTGGAGGCAGTGTCGGTCGGCAGTACAGAGATTACTGCCATGGATGTGCATTCCTTTTCAGAGTATTTCTGTAAGAGAGAATATTTGCTCAGCTATTTGATGGAGTGTCATGTATACTATAAAAAATTTTACAAGGCATTGCTTGCTGTTTCTGAAGAAGATGATTCTTTTCAAGAATATATTTCTTCTTCGCCACAGGATATGTTCTGCCGTCTGATAGAAATCGTTGCCTGTAACCATGTGGACGCATACGGAGCACTACCGGCACTTTGCGACAGTGTGAAAGTACATGATAAAGAATATTCTCAATTTATGTCATTTTGTGCCTATATGCTAGGACCGAAAATCCCTGAAGATGAATACATCTCCCTAAACTTGATTTTAGGAACTATCAGCGAAACCATTTACATGGGTATTCTTTCGGACCGTTCCTTTCTGGCTTTAGGCGAGACCGTTCAGGCTTATGAGGAGTCGGATTCCGTATTGTCCGTATATCCTGCTGTAGATACGGACAAGCTGACTCTGTATGCCGTGTGTAAAGCGGAAACGGTGGGGGTGTCTTGGGAAATCCATCATAGCGGCGGGGTGACAAAAGATCGCAGAGTGGTAAGTTCCCCCTCCGGCTATTCCTTACAGCGATTCGATATCGACCTTTCCTCCTTTGAAGGGGTAAGCCGTGTGCGGATAACCCGTGCATCTTGGGAGGCAGGGATCCACTATATAGCACTTCTGCCTGCCGGCGTGCCTTTTCAAGCGACGTCCTACAATGCTGACGGAACTGTTTTCTGCCGATTTGACCAGACCGGGCGGATGGAGGTGAACGAATACGATTCGGCCGGCCGTTTGGTGCGTGTTCTGGACCAGGATGGTCACTTATTGGAATCCTATGGACATCATGTCGTAAATCCTTAAAATTGTACTCGCTATGAAATCCATATTTTTATTTTTCTGTTTCGTGGTTCTTGCCCTGACCTCGCAGGGACAGGGATTGCCGCGTCTGGACCTTTCAGAAAATGGTCGTGAAATCAAACTGCAGGGGCATGAAGAACATTTTTTGATGCGAGCCCGGGTGGACCATAACTTCAATGCCCGGGAGGCCGTATCCCAACTGAATGCATTGATAGAAAAACAACTTGATGTAGTCTGGCTGAAGGCTCTTAATTTCAGGATGGATCCGAATTCAACACAGAAAGGCTCTTTTTATTTTGAGGTCCAGCAGAACCGGGACAGTATTACACGCAGCTACGTTTTTCATTCTTTGTTGAATAACAGTTATTTAGTAGTTACCCAATACCCGTTAGGAACTGTTTTCCAGAAATACACTCTTAGAGGAAACAGTAGCGGTTATTATCCTGGTCGTAAGATAGACTTGACCTTGAGCGGTTCGGAAAATGGAGTAGAATACGAGCTGCTCCGTGGAGGAACGAAACAGTATGCTCTTCCGGGTACGGGAAGTGCACTGACATTTCCGATCTCGGAAACAGGGACCTACACTGTCCGTGCGGTGCGAGAGCATGTCTCTCAACTGATGGATGGAAGCATCAAGATAGAAGTATCTCCAATATTCCGAGGTCGTCTTTCTTTTTTGGAGTCGTCCTCAATCGTCATACCTTCTGATGGCGGGCGGGTAGAAGTTCCCTTTACTTTTACAGGGATGGCGGATGATATATTTCCGGTGTTGCGGGATGCTGTGGTTTCTTGTTTCCGAGGAGGCTCCAGCCTTTGGGATCCCTCTTTTATGTTTGTCTGTGCACAGACCGGTCCCCAATCGGGAAGCTTTATGATTGTGCGTGGTCCCAATCTTCGGGATACGGATGAGGAATCCCGTTTTGTCCTCAATACGCAGAGCGCAGACGGAGTAATGAAGGTGAGACAGCGTAAAGGAGGCAAACTGCTTGTAGTTGGGGTTCGCGGTGGGGGAGAAATAGCTCCCGGCAGTACTGGAACCGTTTCTCTGAGCGCGACCCAGCCATTGGTCACATACCGTCTTTATTACAATGACAGTCTGGTAGCTTCGCAATCCGGTGGTACGTTTACAGGTTTGACGGCTTACGGTCGTTACCGGGTGCAGGCAGCCTACGATGGTCATGAGGTCTGGATGGACGGCAGTGTCGTCCTAATCCCTGCGATTACACGCTACACAACCGGTGGAGGCGGTCGACAGGCAAACAACCGGGAAGTGGAAATCACCCTGAGCGGTTCTGAACAAGGAGTGATGTACCGTCTGCTGCACAACGGCAAGGTAGTGGACAATCTTCCGGGTACAGGTTCAGCGCTCTGTTTTAAAGTGTCCTTGCCAGGCACTTACCGAGTGGAGGGCGGAGTCCATGATTTTTATGTCGCAATGAACGGCAGTGCAGAAGTATACCGGAACAGTTCTGTCGGATACAGTCCGGAACACAGCTACACGGCAGTGCGTACCTATCTCACTGCAAGCGGTGACACCTGGCGTGAAAGCGTCCGTTATCTGGACGGTCTGGGCCGTCCGCTTCAGGAGGTGCAGGTGAATGCTTGTCCGGGAGGTAGCGGTG
>CAJJNP010000059.1 GCA_905193145.1 uncultured Odoribacter sp.
CCATAAATCCTCATCGGCAAAACGCACGGACACACGAGTTATCTCGTTATCGTCCTGATAGAGTATTATTTTGTTTTCTTCGCTCATAATTAGTGATTATCTTTTTCCTTTGAATTTGAACGATAAAGTCGGTTGGTAATTAAATGGTATGATTTTTCCTATCCCGATATACACCGGCAAATGGTCGCTGAAGCCGCCGGTATAACGGGGACCTTTGTATGTGGGGAATGGTTTAAACCCAAAATACTTTTTGTCTTCCTCCAAAAGGAATGAAGCAGAATATACCTCGGTCTTCGGAGTGGCCCGAAGCGATGACTTTCCGTTCAGCAGGCTGCCGGACACCAGAATATGGTCTATGGTCTGCCACTGCCCGCGATAACGATAGCTGCCATGCGAAGCATTCAACAGATAATAACCCGGATTGTACAGCTCACCGGAATGGAAGTCCCGACTCCCTGCTTGCGGACACAATATCCGATGAGCCGGAGTGTTTGCCTTGCCGTTCAGGTCGCCCATAATGACAACGGCTGCATCCCGATTGATACGAAACAACGAATCCACTTTTGCCCGAACCACTGCTGCCGCCCGTTCACGCTTCCACTCGCTCTGTTTCTCTCCTCCCCGCATCGAAGGGAAATGACAGACAAAAATATGAAGCGTATCCACTCCTAACGCCACCCCTTTGGCATACAGGACGTCCCGGGTCTTTACCGTAGTATCTTCCGGAAAAGCCACCCGCAAAAACTCCTCCGACAATATCTCCATGCAGTCTTTACGGTAAAGCAAAGCCACATCTATCCCCCGACCATCCGGAGAATCCTGATGGACAATACCGTATTTCCCCCGAGCCAAACGTGTCTTGCGGGTCAAATCGCCCAACACCCGACGGTTTTCCACCTCAGCCATCCCCACCACCAACGGCCACTCTCCACCTCCGACACTGTCGACCACCCGCGCCAAGGAACGCAACTTATCTACATAACGGTCTTTGGTCCAATGTTTTTTACCACGCGGGGTAAATTCCTCATCTTGAGTTAAGGCATCATCCGAAATGTCGAATAAATTCTCGACATTGTAGAACATCACCCGATAACATTCCTGTGCCGATATTCTCAAACAACCTGCCAATATCAGCAAAAAGACCGCAACAAACGCTTTCATTATTTATTTGGTGTTTTCAAGCAATTCCCAATACTCTACAGCCCTGCGCAAATGGGGTATCACAATCGTGCCTCCCACAACATCCGCCACGGCAAACACCTCAAATAGCTCTTCCGTAGTCACCCCCTGTTCGTGACATTTTTCCAGGTGGTATTTTATACAGTCGTCACAACGCAGCACCATGGAGGTGGCAAGTCCCAACATCTCCTTCACTTTTGCAGACAAGGCTCCATCCATATAGGTATTGGTGTCGATGTTGTAAATACGCTTGATTACCTTATTGTTTGATGCCAGGATCTTTTCGTTCATCTTGGCACGATACTCTCTGAATTCCTTTACTTTATCGTCCATTATCCAAAAAATTTAATGATATCGTTCACATTCGCCAATATAAACAGACCGAAAATGAAAATCATGCCGCCTATCTGGGCATATTCCATAAACTTCTCGCTCGGTTTGCGCCGGGTTATCACCTCATACAACAAGAACAGCACATGCCCGCCATCCAGAGCCGGAATAGGCAGTATGTTCACTACCGCCAACATAATCGAAATCAAAGCCGTCAGACTCCAAAAGTCGGGCCAACTCCAGCTTCCGGGGAATACATTGGCTATCGAAGCAAAACCGCCAACCGATTTTACGGCTGTCTCTCCCTGAGAGAAGAGCAGTTTCAACTGCTTCACATAAGCCCCCAACTGATTGGCCCCCATCCGGATTCCTGCCGGAACGGCTTCAAAGAAGGTGAATTCTTTTGTCACCAAATCAAAGGAGAGCGGAGATAACGCAGCATATATTCCAAATTTGCCATCGTTGCCCAAAAGGAAATTGAATGTCAGCGTATCCGTCCCTCGCAATACTTTCGTCTCGACACTCTCGCCCTTGTTCGCCTCAACAGCATTCGTAAACTCGTCATAGAATGCAAAACCCTGACCGTTTATCGACAATATCTTGTCACCTTTCCGCAGACCGGCATCGTATGCCACCGAATAATCCGCAAACCCGCCGATTTCCACTCCTTCCACCGGACGTCTCGGCACCAGCAGCGGATTCAGGCTGAAGCTTTTAGACGACATCTCCAGCAGTTCGTTGACCAGCGTCTCCGGTATCTGCAAAGTCACCTCTTCACCATTGCGCACCACCTGCATTGTCTGAGGGGTATTCAACAGGATTTCCGGAATAATATCCGAGAAACGGTCCAGTTCCCGATGATCCAATGCAACAATCTTATCGCCTTTCTGCATGCCCATACGTTCGAAGACCGGATCGCACACCACTCCGTATGTGACATTCTTTGCTGGCAGGTAGGTTTCTCCCCAAGTGTACAGGATGCCTATATAAATCATAAAAGCCACCAGTACATTCACCAACACGCCGCCCACCATAATCAACAGACGCTGCCAAGCCGGCTTGGCACGGAATTCCCACGGCTGTGCCGGCTGTTTCATCTGCTCGGTATCCATCGACTCATCAATCATACCCGCTATCTTCACATAGCCTCCCAACGGCAGCCAACCGATACCATATTCGGTCTCGCCCTTCTTGAACTTGAACAGAGAAAACCACGGATTAAAAAACATATAGAATTTTTCGACCCTCGTCTTAAACAACTTTGCAAACAGGAAATGGCCGAATTCGTGACACACTACCAAAATAGAAAGACTCAGAATAAACTGTACAATCTTTATAAAAATCTCCATGCTAACTCTAACTTATTATTTCAAATCCAATTGTTTCATCGCTATTTCACGGCTCACCTTATCGGTTGCCACATAATCGTCTACGGTCGGGGCTGCTATGAAATCCACCTGCGCCATAACCACCTCTATCAGGTCGGACATCCCGGTAAACGAACATTTTCCCTGCAGGAAGGCAGCTACCGCCACCTCGTTGGCAGCATTCAGAATACAAGGCATATTGCCCCCCTGTGTCATGGCATGATAGGCTAGGTCCAGATTCCGGAAGGTCTTTTTGTCCGGCAATTCAAACGTCAACGAATTGCATATATTAAAATCCACCCGTCCGAAATCGGAATCCACCCGCTCCGGATAGGTCAATGCATACTGTATCGGCAGCCGCATGTCGGGCACTCCCAGTTGCGCCTTGATACATCCGTCCGAGAACTGCACCATCGAATGGACGATTGACTGGGGATGCACCACAGCCTCTATCTGCCGGGGCTGCACGCCAAAGAGCCACCTGGCCTCCATCATCTCAAACCCTTTGTTCATCAACGAAGCAGAATCGATAGTCACTTTTGCACCCATGGTCCAATTGGGATGCTTCAATGCCATTTCGGGAGTCACGGTCTTCAAGAAATTGTAGTCCTTGCCGCGGAAAGGACCGCCTGAAGCTGTCAATATCAATTTTTCCACCCTGCTCTGCCGTTCGCCCGCCAAACACTGGAATATGGCCGAATGTTCTGAATCCACAGGCAATATGGCTACCTTATGTTTCTCCACCAGACGCGTGATATACTCGCCCGCCACAACCAGGGTCTCCTTGTTGGCAAGAGCTATATTTTTACCCGCCTTGATAGCCTCTATGGTCGGAATCAAGCCGCTATAGCCTACCATCGCCGTCACCACCAGATCCACGTTCGCCAGCGTCACCACCTGTGCAATGGCATCCGCTCCGGCATATACCTTGATATCTTCGTGCTGCAACGCCTCTTTCACCTGATTGTATTTCGCTTCGTTCGCTATCACCACACTATCCGGCTTGAACTTCAATGCCTGCTCGATTAACAACCGGGCATTATTATTGGCCGTCAATACCTCAGCTCTGAATCGCTCAGGATTCGCCTCAATCACCTGCAGGGTCTGCGTTCCGATCGACCCCGTAGAACCTAATATTGCAATTTTTTTCATATCCCTATTTAAACTGAATAAAATCTTCCGGATTTAACGGATTTCCGGCCCGCCACAATTCAAAATGCAAATGCGGACCGGTGGTCTCCTCGCCGGTATTACCGACGATAGCAATCACCTCGCCTGCACGTACATGATCTCCTTGCTTTTTCAACAAGGTCGAATTATGCTTGTATACTGATAAAAAATCATTTGCATGCTGAATCTGAATTACATAACCAGTCTTCACCGTCCAGTCGGTAAAAACAACCACACCATCCATCACCGCCGCTACTTTGGCATTTGCCTTCGCCACAATATCCGTCCCGTAATGACGCTCGTTTTCGTTCAAATGCTGGGTGACAACTCCCTCTACCGGCGGGAAGAAATGGTAGTATTCATGGTTGGGCTGGTTTTCCAAACCGACTCCCAGATTAAAACGCTCCCGCTCTTCTATCTCTGCCCGAAAAGCACTTTCCGTTTCGCTCAGCCGGAACTGCAGCGAGTCGTACCCCGCCCGCAAAGAGTCCTTCTGCAACTGCTGGAAAGCCGTTGTATCCCCACCGCTCATCACCATCTGCAATGCCTGCATATAGCGATCGCGCTTCAACACTTCCTGCTCCAATGAATCCACCCGGATGGCATTTGCCATAATCATCTGGCGCATATTGCCATCCGGATATCCCGGAATAAACTCCCGCAACCCGGTGAATGCCACCAATAAAATAGTCAGCACCACAACGACAACCCCCAAAGCGCTCAAAAACATCAGGACATGCAACTGTGACAAACGAAATCCCCATACCTCTTCGTATGAGGTCTCATTAATGACTGACAATTTGTATTTATATTTCAGGCGTTCCCACCTCTTTGACCTGTTATTTGGCATAAATTCACAATTTAGCCCTCAAAATTACAATAAAAAATGGTAATTGCGCACAAATCATCCCTACAATGTCTAAAAGTATAGCAAATGCGCCGACAGGTATGTCGATGTGTGAAAAGTAGAAAAAAATTGGTTGTAACTGAAGCCCTGCCGGCGCAAAAACTTTTCTCCCTAATGTCCGCAAAGTTACAAAATATTTTACATTTAGATTTTATCAACAATTATTTTTCTACATTTTTCATCCACACATCTCCTACTTTCCTCCTAAACTTCTCCCTCTTCCCTCCCTGTCAAATATATGACATCTATATATCAAAGATAACACAACTATAAGTCAAAGATAACAGACTGTTATCTTTGACTACTGTTTGTCATGAATTTAAATTCAATTTAAGCAAGAGACGAATCGGTCCAAAGAGATTCAAACGCAGTCAGTCCGAACTCCGGCAAGACTGCCATCACATGGTCAAAAATATCCGATTGGATTTTTTCATAAGCCACCCATTCCTTGTTTTTGGAAAAGCAATAAATCTGCACCGGCATGCCTGTCGGTCCGGGTTGTAACTGACGCACCATGTGGGTCATATCTGTATTAATTTCCGGATTGGCCTCCAACCAAGCCTCCATATAGGAGCGGAACAAACCGATATTCGTCAGTTGCCGTTCGTCAAGCACCGTCTGCTTATTCTTGTTGATGTCATCCAGATGCCGGAGCATTCCACCGATATAATCTTTCAAGAACTGCGAGGAGGCATATTTTTGCAATTCTTCGCGCGAAAGAAAACGGACAGAATGCATATCTATATTAATACTGCGCATGATGCGCCTTCCATCCGATTCCTCCATGCCCCGCCAGTTCGTAAACGAATCGGACACCAGCTGATATGTCGGAATCGTAGAAATCGTCATATCCCAATTCTGCACTTTCACCGTGTAGAGATTGACCTCCATCACCGTACCATCGGCATGGTTCTTGTCCATCTGAATCCAATCGCCGATACGAATCATATTGTTGGCAGTCAACTGTATCCCGGCAACAAATCCCAAGATAGAATCTTTGAATATCAACAATACCACCGCCGCAAATGCACCCAAACCGACAATCAGGTGCATCGGCGATTTATTCACCAATATGCTCACAATGATAATCACCGTCACCGAATAGAGGAAAACTTTTATCAGCTGTATAAAAAAAGTAAGCGGCCGATCCTTTGACACCGGATAGCTCTCGTAAATCCGGTTCACCGAATCCAACAACGAAACAATAATCATAAGACAGACCACCACCAACCAAATATCCACCACCCGGTAGACGACAAATTCATATTTCCAGTCAAAGAATGAAAGCAACGTATAAACAATAACAGGCGGTAACAATGAAAAGAATTTACCGAAAACACCTTGCTCATACAAAACAGTCACCCAGGTGCTCCCGGTTCTTGCCGCCACCTTCTTCAAGATGAACAATCCCCATTTTCTTAACGCCCAATAAGCGATTCCCAAACCTGCAATCATTAAAATTAGTTGCATCCACTCTTTCAAAACATCATTTTCCATTCCTTATTCCTCCATATTTTAATAGAATTAAAAGTAAGCCTAGCAGACTTTGTTAAAAAAATTCACACGTTTGCATCATTCAAACAAAAACGGCCTCAAGAGCCATTAAATTTTAGTTAAATGCCCTATTTTACTTACATTTATTCGCAATTAAATCTACTTTTGTTGCAAAGACATAAAAATTTCAAGTATGAAAAAGATCTCATTATTAACAATTCTCTTCTGCTTATTTTTAAGCCAGGGGATTTTTGCGCAAGCAAATCTACAGGACCCTCTTCCAAAGGATCCGAATACCGTTATCGGTAAATTGCCAAACGGAATCACCTATTATCTTCGCCACAACGAAGAGCCCAAAGGACGGGCAAGTTTCTACATCATCCGCAATGCCGGAGCATTGTTGGAAGAGCCGGAACAGGACGGTCTGGCACACTTTCTGGAGCACATGGCATTCCAAGGCACAAAAAACTTCCCGGGCAAAGGAATCATTACAACCCTGGAAAGATACGGTGTTGCATTCGGACGTGAAATCAATGCCTATACCACACAGAACGAAACCGTGTACAACTTAAGCTCTATCCCGACAAACAATGAAAAACTGCTGGATACCTGCTTGCTGATTCTGCACGACTGGTCATATTATCTTTCATTGGAAGAGGATGAAATCGACGCAGAAAGAGGTGTTATTTCTGAAGAATGGAGAACCCGCCGCGATGCATCTTTCCGTATCCGCGCACAGATGATGCCGATTCTGTACAAAGGTTCTAAATATGCAGAACGCGACGTTATCGGTTCTTTGGACGTTATCAAAAACTTCAAGCCTCAGACTATCCGCGACTTCTATCACAAATGGTATCGCACAGACCTTGAAGCTATCGCTATCGTAGGAGATTTTGACGTGAAGAAAATGGAAGAAAGAGTGAAAGCTATCCTTTCTGATGTACCGGCTATCGAGAATCCGACTCCCCGTCCATTTTACGAAATTCCGGAACACGACGAACTTTATTTCGGCGTAGCAACAGACAAGGAAGCTCAGGGTTCATCTATCCAGTTCATCACCATGTTCCCGGGAACTAAGGCTGCAGAAAAAAATACTCATGCTTATTTGAAAGACAATATCATCACATCTTTCTATAACGCAATGGCAAGCAACCGTATCAGCGAATTAATGCACCAGGCAAATCCTCCTTTCCTTGGCGGTAGTATCGGTTACAGCGGTTTAGCCAAAGGATATGAGGCATACGGAATCTCTACCTCTGCCAAACCGAATGAAGAAGCACTCGCTTTTGAAACCATTCTGTTGGAAAACGAAAAAATCCTCCGCTACGGATTTACAGAGAGCGAATTGGAACGCGTTAAAACAAATATGTTAGTCGGCATGGAGTCTGCTTATAAAGACAAAGACAAGACTAACAATGAAAGCTATATCAGCGAAATGCAGGAACACTTCCTGAACGATGAACCGATTGTTGACATTGACTATTATTACAACTACGTAACCAAATTAATCCCAACAATTACTGTTGAGGAAGTCAATGCAAAAGCAAAGGAATGGAACGTTAACAAAAACCAGACAATCATCATCAGCGGTGCATCAGAAGGCGTAAAACATTTGACTAAAGAAGAATGTGAAGCTATCATTGCTAAAGTAAAACAGTCTAACGTAGAAGCATACAAAGATGCTGTCAGCGAAGCAGAACTTATCAGCGAAGAATTGAAAGGCGGTAAAATTGTAAAAACAACCGAGCTTCCTCTGTTCAGCGCAGTTGAATGGGTATTGGATAACGGAGCAAAGGTTGTATTCCGCAAAGCAGATTATGAAAAAGACAATGTAACATTGACTTCTTATAGTAAGGGCGGTACTTCTTTGTATGACACAGACATGCTGGTATCAGCACAGAACACAGCTGCTTTTGTAAGCGGTTTCGGATTGGGCGACTTTGATGCAATCACTTTAGGCAAAATCCTGACCGGAAAAATGGCAAGTAGCGATGTGAAAATCAGTTCTCTGTCAGAAGCTGTTCAAGGAGCATCTACTCCACAAGACGTTGAAACCATGATGCAATTGGTTTACATGCAATTCGAAAAACCACGTTTCGACAAAGAGATTTTCGAATCTATCATGAACCGTAACCGCAGTACTCTGCCAATGGTATTGGGCAAACCTCAGAAGATTATGCAGGACTCTGTTCAAATGATTATGAGCAACTACAACCCAAGAAGTATCCTGTATAACGAAGATTATCTGAACAGAATCAGTTTGGAACAGATTGAAAAAGTATACCGCGATCGTATCAAAGATGCAAGCGACTTTATTTTCTTCATCGTAGGTAATGTAGAAGAAGAAACTATCAAGCCATTGGTTGAAAAATACATCGGTTCCATCAAGTCTGAATACCGCAAAGAAACATGGAGAGACAACAATGTAAGAGGACCGAAGGGCAAAACTGTAAGAAGCATCGAATTGGATCTGGAAGTACCGAAATCAACTGTAATCACCAACTTCTCTAAAGAGATGAAATACAGCTTACACAACAGTTTCTGTTTAAGCGTACTGCAGGGAATTCTTGACTTGAGATACACTGAAAACATCCGCGAGAAAGAAGGTGGAACTTATGGAGTCGGTGTTAGCGGCAGCGCTTCACGCATTCCGTACAGCAGCTACAACCTGACTATGCAGTTTGACTGCGACCCGGACAAAGCTGACCACTTGAAATCGTTGATTTATGCAGAATTGGACAAACTGCAAAAAGAAGCTCCGACACAAGAAGAAATGAAGAAAGTAATCAGCAATATGCTGAAAGGCAGAGAACAATCAAAGAACCACAATAGCTATTGGCTGAGTGCTATTGTAAACTACTATATCAATGGTGTAGATTCAACGGATCCGAAGAATTACGAAGATATCCTGAACAAGATGACTCCGAAGGATATACAGAAATTCTTGAAGACCTTGATGAAGGGTGCAGATATTGTAGACATTACCTTCAGACCGAAAGCAAAATAATATCGACAGATATTTAAACATCAAGTAAAAGGCTAAAAGTAAACTTTTAGCCTTTTACTTTTTAAAATTTTTCATACCTTTACCTGCCGTAAACGTGTGCAATCATATAACTAATTATACTATTATGTCACAAAACAAAACCAATTATGCTCTTCCGTTAGCATTCGTCGGAATGATGTTTTTTTCCTTAGGTTTTGCCCTGGGTATCAATTCATTCCTTATTCCAGTATTACAAACAAGTTTGTCGTTATCATCCGGAGTGGCCTATCTGTTGCTGGCAGCAACTTTCCTGCCGTTTATCATCTTCGGGTATCCGGCAGCCAAGACAATCTCAGTTATTGGATACAAAAAAACAATGGCGCTTTCATTTTTAATTTTTGCAGCAGCATTCGTTTTATTTGTATTCTCGGCAAAACAGAACAGTTTCCCGTTGTTCCTGCTTGCATCATTTGTCAGCGGAGCTGCCAATGCTTATCTACAAGCATCTGTCAACCCGTATATCACAATCTTAGGCCCGCTTGAAAGTGCTGCCAAACGAATCAGTATGATGGGTATCTGCAACAAACTGGCCTGGCCGGTGGCACCACTGTTTTTTGCCATGGTTGTAGCAAATCCTTACAATGTACAGATTGCAGACCTGTATGTACCTTTCTATATCATCATCGCCGTATTCTTGGGCTTAGGCGTTATTTCGTTATTGGCACCGCTGCCGGAAGTAACTGCAGCCGGCGAAGATGAATCAAGCGCAGCAGACTGTCCGTACGCTGCCAAGAAAACGTCTATCTGGCAATTCCCTCACCTGGTATTGGGAGCATTGACTCTGTTCATCTATGTAGGAGTGGAAACCTTGTCATTGAGTACAGCCGTTGACTATGCCAAATCACTGCAATTGGCAAACCCTGATTTGTATGCATGGATTCCCAGTATCGGTATGGTAATCGGTTACATCTGCGGTATTATCTTTATCCCGAAATACATGAGCCAGGATATGGCTATGCGTATCTGTGCCTGGATCGGAGTGCTCGGTTCGTTGGCTATCGTGCTCATGCCGGCAGAAATATCTATCTGGGCTATCTTCTTGATGGCATTGGGATGCTCATTGATGTGGCCGGCATTGTGGCCGCTTGCTATGGCAGACCTCGGTAAATTCACCAAAGCCGGAGCCGGACTGTTGACAATGGCGATTGCCGGAGGTGCAGTGATACCAACCGTATTCGGTTTCTTGAAAGATGCTACTACACCGCAGCAGGCTTACTGGTTGGCATTGCCCTGCTTCCTATTCATCCTGTACTATGGTGTAGCAGGTTACAAAATCCGTAAATAACCAACCGGACAATCTACAATATTATAAAAAGAATCACAGGGATTATCTGAATGGTCAGGTAATCCCTAATTTATTGCTTATGGTAACAATTAAAGAAATCCCCTCTCTGGACGCCACAGCTCCGGACAAATGCAAGGCCATTTTGGCAACGGAGGAAACCCATCCCCTCGCATATCTCAATTGGAAAGAACAATTCCCGTATCACCCTCAGGTGGCTTTTCAAATTGCCCACAACGGGAAGGATTTATTTATACGTTTCATCGTAGACGAAGAAACTGCAGCAGCCCGAATGACAGAAAGCAATTCAAAGGTATGCACGGATTCGTGCGTAGAATTTTTCCTTTCGCTGGACAATACGGGCTACTATAATTTTGAATTCTCGTGCATCGGAGTGATGATGTTAGGTTTCCGACAGTCCCGCATACAAGCAGAATATGCCACAGAAGAAATCATTTCAAGTATCAAGAGATATGCTTCATTAGGCAGCACAAACTTTGAAGAAACAAGTATGACCGCCCCTTGGGAACTATTGGTTGTAATCCCGGCAAGTGCCCTGTTCAAGCACCATCTGGACTCCTGGAAAGGCGTTACAGCAAAAGGCAATTTCTACAAATGCGGCGACAAACTCACCAAACCGCATTACATAACCTTCGCCCCCATCGCTACAGAAAAACCGGATTATCACCGCCCGGAATTTTTTGTGGAATTGGGAATGGAGTAAGCATAAATATGGAAAATCGTTGTAGCTTAATAAAAACTACAACGATTTGTGTCTTTTTCGTTTGACAATTTTCAACGACAGAAAATTCTTTGCTTAAATACAGCTGCAAACATACAACCTCTTACCTGACCTCTTCATAGTCTGCATCTACGATATCCTGTCCATCTGAATGGTCCATTTTTTGTATTTTTTCTTCGGTTTCGTTGGAACGACGATATTTATATAATAAATAGTTGTTCCATAAATTAGTCACACCATAGAAAATTGCCATGATACCAAAAAGGATGGAAGCACCTTTGGAAATGCCTGCCACAGTTTCAAAAGGATTGAAAAGAATAATAATTCCTGCCACCAGAATCAATATCGGGAAAAGATAACTGATTCCGGATACCGACCCCATCTGACGGGCTAAAGATAAGGTGAAAAACTGACCTATGGCTGCTATAACAAGCATCAACCCAAGCATAAATACCAATACGGCTGCGAAAGTGAGCGGTATACAGATAAGTATTACTCCTAAAACCATACTCCCTACTCCGGTCACCGGCAACATACCTTTGTTGCTATCGCCACGATGTTTGCTGGATACGATAAAAGCAGCAATACCTGTCATCAAAAAAACGACACCGATAGCCATTACAATATACACCAAAGCCTTTTCAGGCCATACAATCAATACGCTACCGAAAATAATTGCCAAAATGGCTCGTAAAACTGCTCCTTTAAAATTGGTGGATGTGTAAACTATTTGCATAATATTCCTCTATAAAATTTGTATGTTCATTCAATATAACGAAGGTAAGCATTTTTTGTTTAGTTGATTCACACTTTACAACTTTTTACTTCTAACTTTTTACCTTTTACCTTTAATGTAGTACCTTTGCCTACTGAAAATCGAATTTATGGGATACAGAGAAGAAATATTACGCCGCCGTACATTTGGCATTATCAGTCACCCAGATGCCGGTAAGACTACATTGACAGAGAAACTGTTGCTTTTTGGTGGAGCTATCCACGTTGCTGGAGCCGTTAAATCAAATAAAATCAAGAAGACTGCCACTTCCGACTTTATGGAAATTGAGCGTCAAAGAGGAATCTCTGTCGCAACTTCCGTTATGGGTTTTGAATATAAAGATATCAAAATCAATATTCTGGATACTCCGGGTCACCAGGACTTTGCTGAAGACACTTTCCGCACTCTGACAGCTTGTGATAGTGTAATCATTGTCATTGACGCAGCTAAAGGTGTGGAAACACAGACTCGTAAATTAATGCAGGTCTGCCGCATGCGCAAGACTCCTGTAATTGTGTTTATCAATAAATTAGACCGACCATCCAACGATCCTTTTGATATTTTGGATGACGTTGAGAAAGAACTGCAAATCAAGGTGAATCCGTTAAGCTGGCCCATCGGTAGCGGAGATACATTCAAGGGTATCTATAACCTGCACCGTCAAAATCTATGCTTATATAGCCCCAATATTCAAAATATACCTGAAGGTATTGAGATTACTGATACCGATTCTGAAGAATTGGACAAACATATCGGAGAAAGAGCTGCAGCCAAATTAAGAGAAGACCTGGAGCTCGTAAGAGAAGTGTATCCCGGATTAGACCGCGAAGAATATCTGGAAGCGCACGTAGCACCTGTATTTTTTGGCTCTGCCCTCAACAATTTCGGAATCCGAGAATTGTTGGATTGTTTCATTGAAATTGCTCCATCACCACTTCCACGAGAAACAGAAGAACGAATTGTCAAACCTGATGAAGAAAAATTCTCAGGATTTGTATTTAAAATTCATGCCAATATGGATCCGAATCACCGCGACCGTATTGCATTTGTGAAAATCTGTTCGGGTATTTTCAAACGAAACACGAATTATCTGCACGTAAGAAATGGCAAGCAATTGAAGTTCTCCACTCCTACCGCTTTTATGGCTTCCAAGAAATCAATTATTGATGAAGCATACCCGGGAGATATTATCGGTCTGCACGATACCGGAACATTTAAAATTGGAGACACCCTAACTGAAGGTGAGAAATTACACTTCAAAGGAATTCCAAGTTTTTCGCCTGAATTGTTCAAATATATCGAAAATGCGGATCCTATGAAGTCAAAACAATTGGCAAAAGGCATTGACCAATTGATGGACGAAGGTGTTGCCCAGTTGTTTGTCAACCAATTCAACAACCGTAAAATTATCGGTACCGTAGGTGCTTTGCAATTTGAGGTAATTGAATACCGTTTGTTGCACGAATATGCAGCAGCCTGCCGTTGGGAACCTATTAATCTATACAAGGCTTGTTGGATAGAAGCTTTAGATTATGCTGAGTTGGAAGATTTTAAGAAGCACAAATCACAATACATGGCAAAAGACAAAGAGGGACGGGATGTTTTCTTGGCAGACTCGCAATATATGCTGCAAATGGCACAGGAAAATTATAAGAAACTGATTTTCCACTTTACATCTGAATTTTAATAACAATATTATGATAGAAGCAGGCAAAACAACATTTACCCAAGAAATTACTGTCGAACACAAAGATACAGCTGCTGTATATGGTTCCGGCAAACTAGAAGTTTTTGCAACACCGGCAATGGTAGCTTTGATGGAAAACACGGCAATCCGTAGCTTGGAAGGTTTATTGGAACCGGACACTGACACGGTCGGAATAGAAATTAACACCCAGCATATCAAAGCAACAGCAGTAGGACAAAAAGTTACTTGCAAAGCCACTGTGATTGAAGTAGACGGTCGACGTATCCGTTTTGAAATTGATGCGTGGGATGAAAAAGGACAAATCGGACATGCCATACATGATCGTTTCGTCATTAATCCTGTTAAATTTATGAGTAAACTTTAATTTACTTATTGTGGCAATTCCTGTTCAACTCCCTGATTGGTCGACAAAAACAATATTAATCGCCGAAGACTTGGACGACAATTATGCTGTATTGTCGGCATTGCTAAAACGCACAAACATACAATTAATCCGTGCAGTTAACGGGACAGAAGTGCTCCAGATTTTAAATAATCACCCAGAAATCCGGGTCGTACTGATGGATATCAGTATGCCCGATATGGATGGGATTGAAGCGCTTCACTTAATCAGGAAAGAGTTTCCAACAACAATTGTCATCGCACAGACAGCCCACTCCTATTCTGACCAAATTGCAGCAGAAGAATTTGATGCCTATCTACAAAAACCCATACACCGCTTAGAGTTAGTCAATCTTCTAGGCAAATACTTAAATTAGCCATGCATTTTAGTCTGACTTCGGAATATAAGCCAACAGGCGACCAACCAGAAGCGATAGAACAATTGGTGCAAGGAATTGTAGATAATCGCAAAGCCCAAGTATTACTAGGAGTTACCGGTTCGGGAAAAACTTTTACAATTGCCAATGTCATTAATCAAGTAGAACGTCCTACCTTGATATTAAGCCATAATAAGACATTGGCCGCTCAATTATTTGGCGAATTCAAATCATTTTTCCCGAATAATGCGGTAGAATATTTTGTATCATATTATGATTATTATCAACCGGAAGCTTATCTACCGACAACGGATACCTATATAGAAAAAGATTTAGCCATCAATGATGAAATAGATAAATTACGTTTGCGCACTACAGCATCCTTGCTTTCCGGCAGAAGGGATATAATCGTAGTTTCCTCTGTGTCATGTTTATATGGTATGGCAGACCCCAGAGCATTCGGTACAAATGTCACTCACCTAAAACAAGGGATGACAATCAATCGTAATCTCTTATTGCGCCGTCTGGTAGACGCTTTATACACAAATAACGAAATAGAATTCAAGCGAGGCTGCTTCCGCGCCAAAGGTGAAACTGTCGACATTTTTCCTGCAATCGAAACTTATGACGGAGTAGCCTATCGCATCGAATTTTGGGATGACACAATAGACCGAATATCCTCGTTCAATCCCATAACTCGTGAAATACTCGGCACTCAAGATGAATTGGATATATATCCAGCAAACCTTTTTGTCACAGACAAGGATACGATAGCTCATGCATTAATCGAAATCAATAAAGACTTAGAAGATCAACTGCTATTTTTAAAAGATCACGGAAAATTTTTAGAAGCCAAACGCTTAGAAGAACGAGTTAAATACGATATAGAAATGATTCGGGAATTAGGGTATTGCCCTGGTATTGAGAATTACTCCCGCTATTTTGACGGTCGCAAAGCCGGGGTTCGTCCTTTTTGCCTATTAGATTATTTCCCTGATGATTTTCTAATGGTCATTGATGAATCGCATGTAACACTTCCTCAAATCAGGGCTATGTATGGCGGTGACCATGCACGCAAATCCACATTAGTGGAATATGGTTTTCGTTTACCTGCAGCATTTGACAACCGCCCATTGACATTTGACGAATTTGAAGAAAAAACGGGGCAAACAATCTATATCAGTGCAACTCCAGCTGATTATGAACTAGAGAAAAGTGAAGGAATCATTGTGGAACAATTAATCAGACCAACAGGGATACCAGACCCTTTTATTGAAATTGTTCCGACACAAAACCAGATAGACCATCTTGTTAATGAAATTCACAAACGAATTGCACGGAAAGAGCGCATTCTCGTTACGACTCTGACAAAGAAAATGGCTGAAGAACTCAGCAAATATCTAGACCGAATTGGTGTACTTTGCCAATATATACACTCTGATGTAGATACCTTGGAACGAGTAAAAATTTTAGAAAATCTACGCAAAGGAGTCATAGATGTACTAGTAGGCGTAAACTTATTACGTGAAGGTCTAGACCTTCCGGAAGTGTCACTAGTCGCAATTCTAGATGCAGATAAAGAAGGTTTCTTACGTTCAACACGCTCACTAACACAGACAGCCGGACGAGCAGCACGTAATGTCAACGGCAAAGTTATAATGTATGCAGACCAAATAACTCGTTCTATGCAAGAAACTATTGATGCAACAAACTATAGACGTGAAAAACAATTAAAATATAATGAAGAGCATCATATCATCCCCCAGCAAATCAAAAAAAACACAGATACAGTCTTAACTCAGAATACAAACAAATTCTATATAGAAGAGGAGCACCAACAAATCGTTGCAGATCCTGTTATAGACTATATGAGCAAGCCTGAAATTGAGAAAATGCTAAAAAAGACAAAAGCTGCCATGCAAAAAGCCGCAAAAGAGTTAGACTTTTTGGAAGCCGCCCGTCTTCGAGATGAGATGTATATACTCGAAAAAAGATTAAAATAATAAGATTGTACTACTCTTTCAATAGATCATTTGAGAGTTGTTCAAAGAATCCACGATA
>CAJJNP010000060.1 GCA_905193145.1 uncultured Odoribacter sp.
GGTATCTGACCCGTGAAACAATGTTGCTGGAGTTTTCATCAACGATTGTGAGTTTAATATTGGCTGGGAAAATCGGTAGTAATATCGCTTCGGAAATAGGAAGTATGAGGATTACGGAGCAGATAGAAGCGTTGGAAACAATGGGGGTTAACTCAGTGGCATATCTGGTCGGACCGAAAATCATTGCTTCTTTTGTGATAAATCCGATCCTTTATATTTTCAGTGTTTTTATCGGCATATTGGGCGGATTGATATCCGGCTTGGTGAGCGGTGTCGTGAATTTTGAGGATTTTGTATATGGATTACATTTTACTTTTAATCCTTATTATGTGACTTATTCTATTGTGAAGAGTCTGTTCTTTGCTTTTATTTTTACCTCTATACCTGCTTTTTATGGGTATTATGTGCAGGGAGGAGCCTTGGAAGTCGGTAAGGCAGGGACAAAAGCAGTGGTAGATAGCAGTATTGCCATCTTGACGGCTAATTTGATATTAACGCAAATTATGTTGTAATGATTAGAGTTGAATCGCTGGATAAATCTTTTGAAAGTAAAAAGGTTCTATCTGATATAAATGTTTCTTTTGAAGCCGGAAAGGTCAATTTGATTATCGGAAAGAGTGGCTCCGGAAAAACCGTTTTGTTGAAATCGCTGATTGCTTTGCATACAATTGATCATGGACATATTTATTATGACGACCGGGATTTGGCGGCAATGGATGCCAAGCAGCTGAAGAATTTCAGAAAAGAGATTGGGGTTGTTTTTCAAGGAGGGGCATTGTTTGATTCATTGACTGTACTGGAAAACGTGATGTTCCCTTTGAATCTTTTTTCTGAATATTCGGAGAAAGAAAAAATTGAACGGGCGGTTTTTTGTCTGAATCGTGTAGATTTGCATAATGCCGAGCGGCTTTATCCGTCAGAAATCAGTGGTGGTATGAAAAAGCGTGTAGCTATTGCACGGGCCATTGTTTTGAGTCCAAAATATTTATTTTGTGATGAACCGAATTCTGGATTGGATCCGCTGACTTCAATTGTGATAGACAATCTGATTAGTGAAATCACTCATGAATATAAAATGACTACGGTGGTGAATACACATGATATGAATTCTGTTTTTGAGATTGGAGAGAAAATAGTTTTTATCCATGAAGGCCGTAAAGAATGGGAGGGCGATAAGAATATGATAGCCCATTCTGATAATAAATATTTGAATGATTTTATTTTTTCATCTGAGTTGTATAAGAAAATAAAAAATGCGTTATGATAAGGAGAATTGTTTTGGGTTTGTTGATGGGATTGATTGTGTGTCTTGTCTTTTCCTGCAAGAAAAAAGAGATGCCTTTAGATTCGGAAGAATTTAAATGGCTTTTGTTAGATATGCATAAGGTGGACGGCACATTGGCGGTGGGAAGAGGTATGTACGGTCATGAAGAGAAAAAGAATTATGCTTATTATAATGAACTTTTCAAGAAATATGGAATTACCAGAGAGGAGTTTGATTCGTGCCTTTATTTTTATTCAGCACAGACGAAAGAGTTTTCACAGATGTATGATTTTATCATTGACAGTTTGAACAAGCAGCTGACGGCTGCAGATAAGGTGGTGAAGGAGTTGAAGGCAAATGACTCTGTCAATTATTTCCCGCAAAAGATAGATGCCGTGGCATTAGATACTATCTCTTTGGATTCTGTGGTGGTGATTACCATTGACAGTATTGTACCAGGATTATATAAATTCAGCACAACGCTCCGTTTTGATTCTATTTCGAAGAACCGAGCCAGAAGAATTGCTTCGTATTTTTTGTCAGAGGATAAGAAAGATACTTTGTATGTGAGAAATATCACGATTGCTCCGGATACGGTGAAGCGAGTATATACATGGTCGCAATATGCAGATTCCGTTTATTCTCATTTGGTGATTCGCTATATGGAGGTGGTGCCGGAAAAAGAGAGACCCAAGATTTATAAAAACGGTAAGGTTGTTCCCGGTAAGAAAGAAAAACCAATTAATTTAAAGGAGTTTAAAGGAGTTGCGTGGGATAATCAGCTTTTCCGTCCATATATATCTAAGGAAACAGAAAAACGGTTGAAACAGGGATTACGTCGATAAATTGTGGAAGATATGCGTAAAATTGCAGCAAATTATATTTATTGGCCGGGGTATCCATTGGTAAAAAACGGATATATTGTTTTTGGAGATAATGGAAGTGTTGAGGTGGTAGATACCGGTGGGGAAGTTCGTGAAATAGCCGGATTGGAATTTTATGGCGGGTTGATTGTTCCTGATTTCGTATGTAGGAGCAGTAGTGATTTTCGCATTGATGCGCCAATATTGCCGGTATTGGATTCTGTTTTTTCCTTATATTCGGACTGTGCAGTAAAGGCTGCGATTATAGAGGGAGCCGATCTTCGCTCTTTCGTGTGGAAAGCCGGAGCTCATATCCGATTGCTGTAATACATACAAACGTTTCCGCTAAAATATTTGAGACAATAGTTTTTTATCGCTATTGTAATTTGAGAGAAAGAGTTAACTTTGTTGATTAGTTACATACAAGAAAAATAATCAATAAATAATATAGCTATGAATAGAGTTTTATTAATGATTTTGGATGGTTGGGGAATAGGTAAACACGACCATGCCGATGCTATTTTCAATACACCGACTCCTTTTATTTCGTCATTGACGGAGAAATATCCTCATTCAACTCTTTTGACTTGTGGTGAGAATGTCGGTTTGCCTGACGGCCAGATGGGTAATTCTGAAGTGGGTCACTTGAATATTGGTGCAGGTCGTATTGTAGACCAGGATTTGGTACGTATCAATAAAGCTTGTCGTGAAAACACTATTCTGCAGAATCCTGAAATTGTAAAAGCTTTTACTTATGCCCGTGATAATAACAAGCAAGTGCATTTTATGGGATTGGTTTCTGATGGTGGTGTACACAGCTCTTTGGAGCATTTGAAGAAATTATGCGATATTTCTAAAGAATATGGCATAGAAAAGACTTTTGTGCATTGCTTTATGGATGGCCGTGATACAGACCCGAAAAGCGGTTTGGGTTTCTTGAAGGAATTGAGAGAGCACATGGATAGATCTACAGGCCGTATTGCTTCGGTTGTGGGACGTTATTATGCTATGGACCGTGATAATCGTTGGGAGCGTATTAAAGAGGCTTATGATTTGATAGTTGAAGGTATCGGCACTCCGACTCAGCATGTGGAAATGGCTGTTCAGCAGTCTTATGATGAGGGAATTACCGATGAGTTCATCAAGCCGATCGTGCATGTAGGAAGCGATAACAAGCCGGTAGGTGTTATCGAGCCGGGAGATATGGTGATATTCTTCAATTACCGTAATGACCGAGCAAAGGAACTGACTATTGCTTTGACTCAGCGTGACCTGCCAGAGCAAGGAATGCATACAATGCCTCTGTATTATTGCTGTATGACTCCGTATGATGCTACATTTGAGGGGTTGCACATCTTGTTTAACAAAGAAAATGTGGAAAACACGTTGGGAGAGGTTATCAGCAAAGCGGGGTTGAAACAGTTGCGTATTGCCGAGACTGAAAAATATGCACATGTGACTTTCTTTTTCAATGGAGGACGCGAGGCTCAGTTTGAAGGTGAGAGCCGTATTCTTGTTCCTTCTCCTAAGGTGGCTACTTATGATTTGAAGCCTGAAATGTCTGCTCCGGAAGTGGCAGAAAAACTAGTTGAGCAATTGAATGCCAAGTCTGCTGATTTTGTTTGTTTGAATTTTGCAAACGGTGATATGGTAGGTCATACCGGAGTGTATGCAGCTATTCAGAAAGCAGTGGAAACCGTTGATAGTTGTGTTGAGAAAGTTGTGACAGCAGCTCGAGCAAATGGATATGATGTATTGATTATCGCTGATCATGGAAATGCCGATAATGCAGAAAATGCAGACGGAACACCGAATACAGCCCACTCGTTGAATCCTGTACCTTGTATTTGGGTGACAGATGCTCAAAATAAAGAATTGCGTAGCGGAGTGTTGGCAGATGTTGCTCCTACTGTGTTGCAGATTATGGGTGTGTCGCAACCGGCTGAAATGACAGGCAAGAGTTTGATAAAGTAATTTTCTTTGAGAATATTGATTGATTTTGAGCCTCACTGTTCGGGTGAGGCTCATTTAATATGTATGCTATGATACAAATAGAAAATACCCTTATCAGTTTTGATATTTTTGAGAAAAAATTCTGTTGCGATATTCAGCAGTGTAAAGGGGCGTGTTGCATTGAGGGAGATTCCGGAGCACCATTGAATGAGGATGAGCCGGGAAAGATTGAGAAGAATTATGAAGGGATTCGTCCTTTTATGAAGCCTGAGGGGATAGAAGCGGTCAAGGAGCAAGGGTTTGCTGTGGTTGATAGTGACGGGGATTTGGGCACGCCTCTGATTCATGGAGGAGAGTGTGCATATGCTATTGAGGAGAAGGGAATTTGTTGGTGTGCTATCGAGAAGGCATGGTCGCAAGGAAAATCAGCTTTTCGAAAACCGATATCCTGTCATCTGTACCCTATTCGAGTTACTGATTACGGAGATTTTGAAGCTTTAAACTATCATAAGTGGAATATTTGCCATTGTGCAAGGGTAAAAGGTAGTAAAGAAGGTACCCCAGTTTACCGTTTTTTACGCGATGCATTAATTGAGCGTTATGGAAAAGAATGGTATGAACAATTGGAATATGCTGCTAATGAGATAGAAGCGGGGAGAATAGAATTGACTCCAGAACGGTAGAGAAAAAAATATCATATTTTTTTGCTGATTTGTTTGCAGAATGAGATATTATGTCTATCTTTGCAACGCAAAAGCAAAAATGGTGGATGTAGCTCAGTAGGTTAGAGCGTCGGATTGTGGTTCCGAAGGTCGTCGGTTCGAGCCCGATCTTCCACCCTTGAAAGTCTTCAGAGTTTCTGAAGACTTTTTTTATTGTCTTTATTTTTATGCTTTGGTCGGGTGGTGTGGTTTGTATGTATGTAAAAAAGAAAACCAGTTATCCGCACAGCGGAAAACTGGTTTCTAGTTTATTTTAGTCGGGGTGACAGGATTCGAACCTGCGACCCTCTGCTCCCAAAGCAGATGCGCTACCGGACTGCGCTACGCCCCGTCTCTTTCGATAACGGGTGCAAAAGTAGTACTTATTTTGATACTATCAAACTTTTGACTGCTTTTTTTTCAAAAAAATTATGGAAGAGCTATTTTCACCATTCCATTGAGTTTTTTCAAGGGAATAGATATTGTTATAGGTCCACAAGCACCCGGACCTAATATATATTTGCCATAAGTGAATTCAAGACTATTGGGTGTAAAGTTGATAGCAGAGCAAATATCCAATCTCGGATTTTCAAATGTATAGCAATGATCTGGATCTTTGAGATACGTTTTCAGTAGTGCATTGATCTCTTGGCTTTTATTATGGTCTAGCAAATCATTGTGGGTGATGAATTTATTGTTTTTGATATCGTAATTCAGAGCATAGTAGTTGGTGTTTCCATTGGCTCCACCAAAATACTCGTAGGCCTCTACTAATACGCTGATGTATCTGTCGCTAGCCATATAGACAGTATCGGAAATAAATAACTCATATTTCCCGGAGGTTTTGATTCCGGCAGAATCAAGGCTTGCTATCTGTTCTTTACATTGTTCAATGAAGGCTGCATTTATTCCGTTTACAAGCCCTTCTATCTCGTCGTTGAATAAAACGCACGACTTTTCAATGGCAGCTTCTTTGAAAGAAAATACAGAATGTTCCAAATGTGTTTCCCATTGGGATTTTGTTTCTGTGGTCTTGACTTCTTTGATGGTGAGTCTTGTTTCTTTTTTGCAAGCTCCGAGTGTGGCTATCGTTAATAGAAACAGTAATATTTTCGTTTTCATCGGCTTGTTTTTTGGTGGATTATAAAACTTTCTTTTTGGGTGTGGTTGCTACAAAATCTTTTAGATAGAAAGGTTCGAAATAGGCAACATCCACAAATTGTTTGTTTTGCCATGCCTGCTCTGCAAGCGGAGCAAGATTACGGGCAGAGGTTTCTATTCCGCTAATAAAACGGGCATTGGGTGAGGTCAGCGTATTTTTTATTTTGTCGCTCCCATTGCCGAAGAAGTATATTACATTCGTAGCAAGTAGTTCGGCAAAAGAATTCTCGTCGATTATTTCCGCTTTTGTATCTATGACCGTATGGTTTGAACGATTGTAAAATGCGGTGTAAACCTCCATGCGCCGAGCATCAATCATCGGGCAATAGAGAGCTTCTTCCTGATATTGGTTGGCTACGGATAATGCTAATGCTTGTAATGTCGGGACTGCGATTAGCGGTTTGCCGGCACCATAGCAGAGTCCTTTTGCCATGGATACTCCTATGCGCAGACCTGTATAGGAGCCAGGGCCCATACTGACGGCAACAGCATCTAAGGCCGCAACTGTCAAGTTGTTTTCTTGAAGAATCTCATTGACGTAAGTACCGAGCAATACGGAGTGGTTCAAGCCTTCGTTGTTTTCTTTCAAGGCAATGGTTTGTCCGTCTTTTGCCAGTGCAACCGAACAAACGGCTGTTGAGGTGTCAATATTTAATATAAGTGCCATATTTCTGATTTATTTTCTAATGATTTCTATTTCTCCGCCCATACCTAGTTTTATGATGCTGGATGGGGCTGCTGGATGTCTGTCGTTGCGACGGTAGTCTACAATATAGTCTACTGCATTACGGATTTCTTCACTTATTTCATCGTAAAAACGTGGAGAGGGTTCTCCGCTAATATTAGCCGAAGTCGATACGAGCGGACGGTTGATGCGATGGAGCAGGGATGAGGTGAATTCTTCGCACGTGATGCGGATGCCGATTGTGCCATCTTCTGCCATGAGGCTGGGGGCTAGTCGTTTGGCATTGGGATATATGATGGTTGTAGGCTTATCTGCTACTTCTATCAGGTCAAGAGCAATATCAGGTACGTCAGCATACGATGCAATTTTGCCTGCATCCTCTAAAAGAACGAGCATGGACTTGTGGTCGGAACGTTTTTTAATTTCATAAATACGCTTGACAGCCTCTTCATTCGTGGCATCGCAGCCTAATCCCCAAATTGTGTCAGTCGGATAGAGTATGATGCCTCCGTTTTTCAGAACTTCCTGCGTTTTGCGGATTTCTTCTTTTAATTTATCAGTCATAATGATGTTATGAATTATTTTTTTATACCAAGCGTTTAATCAATTCTTCCCGTTCTCCGTAAAGCATGTCTGCAATCGGAATCTCAATCAGAGTGTAGCAACCGGGTTGTTGGCGCATGGTAGCGCGTGCGGATGATACCATAATTTGGCTGGTGAGAGCCGGATTGTTAATATGCATATTGAATTCAAAGAGTTGGTTCTGCGTTTTCCCGGATACGCCTTTCCGGGTGAGGTTTACTCCGTGTCCCATATCCAGAAGGGCATTTACGTCTTCTACCTGCATGACGTGGGTTTCATCGTGGGCAAAATAATCGTCTTCTTTGATTTTGCGAGCAACATCAGTAAAATTGTAGCCATCCAACAGTTCAATATATACCATACGGCGGTGGATTCCTGTACCTGTCGGGATTGTCATGGAGAGAGCGGCTTTAACTCCTTCGATGGCTTTGACAGCTACAGTATGGCCCATGCTCATGCCGGGACCGAAATTTGTATAAGTAAGGCCTTTTGGAGCGCAAGCCTCCAATAATGCACGGATTACGGAGTCGGAACCCGGATCCCAACCGGCAGACATGACGGATACTGCATTATTGCGGCGAGCGGCTTCGTCAAGAGTGCGATGAAGCGCTACCGTCTGTGTATGAATGTCAAAGCTGTCAACGGTATTGATGCCCATGGCCAATGCTTCCAGAGCAAACTTTTCCACACTACGGGTGGGGGTGCAGAGAATGGCGACTTGTACATCTTCTAATTCTTTTAATGTGCTAACCACTTTGTAATTTGTAATTTCTGGGGGAATCTGTGAAGCATTCCTACGCACGATTCCTGCGATTTCAAAATCGGGGGCAGCCTGTAAGGCTTCGATTACATATTTTCCGATGTTGCCGTATCCTACGACGGCTGCTCTAGTCTTTTTCATGGTCTTGGAGTTTTGAATTTATTGTTTTGTGCGTTGCGAATTTCGTAATAATTTTGGATTATCTCAAAGAGAGTGTGTAAAATATCACAAGAATATTATCTTTGCGCAACAATAAAAAAATGTAAGACTATGCTAAAGAAAATTCCACATACCTATACGATCATATCTTCCATCATTTTGATTTGTGCTGCTTTGTCATGGATAATTCCGGCGGGAGAATATAATCGGCAGACAGTGGAGGTGAATGGTGCTGAGAGAACTGTGATTGTGGAAGGGTCGTTTCATGCAGTAGAGCAGGCTCCGCAGACGTGGCAGGTGTTTACATCTTTGTTGGAAGGGTTTGAAAAGCAGGCGGGAATTATTGCTTTTCTATTGATTATCGGTGGTGCTTTTCAGATTATGAACAGCAGTAGGGCTATTGATGTGGGGATTTTTTCATTTTTACGTTTTACTCAGGGATTGGAGCGCCATGCATGGATGAAACGATTGGGAGTAAATAATATAGTTATTGCCATGGTGATGGTGTTATTCAGCCTGTTCGGAGCTGTTTTTGGTATGAGTGAAGAGACATTGGCTTTTGTTATCATCATAGTGCCATTGGCCATATCGATGGGATACGATTCGATTACAGGATTGTGTATGGTATATGTTGCTGCGCATGTCGGTTTTTCAGGTGCGATGCTGAATCCTTTTACGGTTGGGATTGCTCAAGGATTGGCCGGCTTGCCGTTGTTTTCGGGATTCGAGTACCGTTTTTTTTGTTGGGTTGTATTGACCGCCATTCTGATTGCATGTGTATTAATATATGCAGGACGTATAAAGCGCAAACCGACTTTGTCTCCCATGTATGAGGCAGATGCTTATTGGCGCGATCGTAGAAATGAGGGAATCGAGGAGGTGGCTTTCCATACATCGCAGGTGGCTTGGATGGTGTATGGGTTGATATTGACGGGACTCGTATTGTTTTCGGTATATTATCCTTGTACAAATTTTAAGGTGGGAAATGCATCTGCCAGCCTTTATGCCGTTCCGGTGTGTACGGTTTTGTTTGCTTTGTTCGGCTGGTTGGGATTGAGGAAATCATTCCATTTTTTCATTTTGTCGATATTGGCATTTACCGTTGTCTTTCTGGTGATTGGAGTGATGGGACACGGTTGGTATCTGCCGGAAATATCCGGAATATTTCTGGCAATGGGAATATTGTCCGGCTATGCATCCGGAAAAAATGCGGATGGGATTATCAAATTGTTTCTGGAGGGGGCGAAAGATATATTGTCAGCGGCCATTGTGGTAGGGCTGGCAGGAGGAATTATCCAAGTGTTGCAGGAGGGAAGAATCATAGATCCTATTTTGCATGCTTTAGCCTCGCTGATGGGAGAAGCCGGAAAGGTTGTATCAGTAGGGGTGATGTATATGATTCAGACCTTGATAAATATAGTGATACCTTCGGGCTCGGCAAAGGCTGCACTGACAATGCCTATAATGGCTCCATTTTCAGATGTTATCGGTATTTCGCGTCAGGCAACTGTGATGGCCTTCCAATTTGGTGATGGTTTTACCAATATGATAACTCCTACCTCAGCCGTATTGATTGGAGCCTTGGGTATTGCCCGGATTCCTTATGAAGTGTGGGTGAAGTGGTTTTGGAAATTGTTGCTGTTGTTTATCGTTTTGGGCTTTGTGTTGTTGATACCGATGGTATTGTAACAGAAGTTTAATCTTTTAGTATCTTCTTTGTTATAAAATACGTCTTCCTTTGTTGACGAAAAGGGAGGTGTTACGTTGTTAATAAATAATAAAAAATAATAATTTAAGGATGGATTTAAAATTAATCCGTACATTTGAATTGAAATGTCGTTCGGACAATAGGGGAAAACAAAAAAACAAGTAAGTAGTAATAGGAAGATAAAACCAATTATAGATAACTATCAATGTTTAATTAAATTTTTTTTATGAAAAAGTTATTTGCATGGCGTAGCTTTGTGATGATCTTTTGTATGGTCATGACTGCTAGTTTATGGAGTTGTAATGATGAAGATGTTGAAAACAGCATGCCTTTCATTGCTGTACCGGAGAATCAAGACACTTTGACTTTGGTAAAAGAGGGCGGAGAATCGGTATTGGAAATTTTATCAAACCGTGAATGGAGTATCAAAGTACCTGCTGCAGCGGAGGAATGGTTGAGTGTGTCTCCGGATAAAGGAGAAAACAATGGAAAAGTAACTATCTTAACCACACAGAATGGTGGTGGAGCTCGTTCAGCAGAGTTGACGCTTTCCATTGGAATCAGTTCTACAAAGGTATTGGTGGTGCAGGAGGGTGAATCCGGAGCTGCCGGAACAGAGGCTTTGTATCAGGAAAATTGCGGAACTTCGGTTGAAAAAAATGAAAGTGATAAATGGCCTTATGCCGACCAATATACCGGTTGGGAAAAAGGCGGTTCATTGGATCAGTCCGGTGTTACCTACAACGGTAAGAGTGCAAATGTCAGCAACAGTGGCAATGCTTTTAAACCGGCAGAGGGTTCTTCTTTATCGGGTGCTCCTTATGTAGGAATGAATAGCAGTTCAGCTATTTTCAATATCAATAATATCAATGTAACTGGAAAGACTAATTTTACCTTTAAGTTTGGAACAATTTTTCAGTCTGCTTATCCTATTGAATTTGGGCAGATTAATGTAGGTGATTTTAAATTGGAGGCAAGTGTAAACGGAAAAACTTGGGCTCCGTTGACTTATACTTTGGCGGTGGAAGACGGTGCTCATTGGTATATGGGAACTGCTGAATTTAAAGTGACAGAGGGTACAACAGCTTTGTCAATTCGTTTTTCGACACCGAATGTACAACAAAATCAAGGCTATCGTTTTGATGATTTCAAATTGTTTGAAGGCGGCAATGGCGAATTGATTGAAGGTGGAAGCGGGGAGAATCCAGAACAAGGGGATACTAAATATACGACAATTGCAGAGTTGGTAAAGAAGATCACTACAGAAAAGACAGATATAGGCAACTACAAGGTGAAAGGTATCGTTGTAACTGATATGACTAATAAAAACTTCAGTGCAGGAGGATTTTCTATTCAGACAGAAGGTGCGACAACTGCCGGTAATGGTATTTTAGTGTTCAAGTATAAAGAGAATTTTGAAGTTTTGGGTCTGAAAGTGGGAGATGAAGTGGAAATAGATCTATCTGCGGCTCAGCTTCAGGCATTTAAAGGTGCCGGTGCTGCTGCAGAGGCTCCTGCATGTAATGAATTGATTGTTCCGGGAACAGATTGTATTAAAAAGACAGGAAAAACAGTAGAAATAGCTCCGGTGACGATTACTGCAGATCAAATAGCAGATTTCCAGTCAATGTATGTGCAGATAGAAAATGCTCAGGCTAAAAATTCGGATGTAGCTACTTGGGAAGGAAAAGCATTTGATTTTGCTGCTAATGGGAAAGATTTTCCGGTATATATTTCTAAAAATGCAACGATTGTCGGTCAGCCGTTTTTAACAGGTAAAGGTACAATCAAAGGTCTTGCTTATGTGTATGGCGGTAGTAAAACAGCTAATTCTATGGCACAATTAGTACCGCGTGATTATTCGGATGTTTCCGGTTTGACAGGAGGAGAAGTTGTTGCTTTGAGTTTTGGAACTCCGAGCGTTTCCGGTGCAATGACTGTAGGTAAAGAAGTAAGCGGTGTGAAGATTTCTATTCCTTATTTCAATGCCAAGGGAACAGAGAAATATACTGTTTCTGCAACTGTAGCAGGTGTTAATGGTTTGAATGTAGCAGGTGGAGAAAAAACATTGAATGCCGGAAACGGAACAATGGAACTGGATGTTACCGGAACTCCGGATGCAGGAGGTGAGGCTACCTTTACTATCAATGGTATTGATGGTTTGACAGATAATACTGTGACTGCAATGGTAAAAGGTGAGAGTGGTGAAGCTGTTGATTATACGAGTAATGTAGTTCTTCCGACAGTTGATGATAGTGGAAATTCGGCTTATACTGCAAAAATTATAATTGATGGAACAGAGTATGACGGTTTGAAACTGGGAACTAGTAAAAAAACAGGAATATATACCGTTGAAAATTTGCCGGTAACTGGAGAGGCAACTTTATCTTTCTATGGAGTTGCCTGGTCGGGAAAAAGTGGAACCGTTAGAATTACTGTTGAAAATGGAGGTACAATTGATGAAGAAGCAAGTAAGGAGTTTGTTTTGGTTGCGAACTCTGGTGTAATAAACAATCCTCCATTTACATTAACTGTTTCAGAATCAGATAAATATTCTGCTAAATTGTCAGGAATTACAGCATCGACTACTTTGAAAATTGAGACACTGGCAAATAAGAATCGTGCAGTTCTTTTTGGTGTAAATGTAAAGTAACCGAATATTAATGTCATATATAGTCTCTGCCGAGAGGTGTCTCCGGCAGAGATTATTATCTAAAGCGGAATAGTATAAAGGATGAAGTATTGGTATTGGTTTTGCCGGATAATGATAGCCGGTGTTTTAATTGCCGGATGTGATAGCGAGGATGGGGATGAGGAGTATGATGGATTGTTGGAAATAAAGCTGCAACGGAGCATTGTGAGTGCTTATGATGTGGCACAATTTGCAGATGTCACCTGTGAAGGAGATTGGCAGTTGGATTTGTCTTATCCGGAAGAAGAAAAAGATTGGTGTTCCGTATCGTCGCATAACGGGCATGGCAATGCAAAAGTTGCCGTGAACTACGGAAAAAATGAGGGAAAAAAGAGTAGAACGGTTACGTTGAGGGCGACAGCCGGTGGAAAGAGTGTGGAAACGGTTTTGACGCAAAAAGGAGTTGATGAAAGCGATCCGGATGAGGGAAAAAGTTGGATGGAATTGCCGGGAATTGCGCAAGGCAGTAATTACCGCTTTGTGACGCATGAAGCGACTGTGGATGGTAAAAAAGTGAGAAATTACTCTATGTTGTTTGATACTAAGGAGCGCATCGCTTATTGGGTGGCTTATCCACATTGTTCGATGTATTTGGGAAGTGTGGGTAGGACAGAGGCTTGGCAAACAGATCCGAATATACCTGCCGGTCAGCAAATGAATGCTTCGGTGAGAGGATATGACCGCGGGCATCAGATTCCTTCGGGAGACCGGACTGCGGCAAGAGGAATGAACGAACAGACGTTTTATTATTCGAATATGACTCCGCAGTTGGGTAGGTTCAATCAAGAAATCTGGGTGGATTTAGAAGATAAAGTGAGAACTTGGGCTAAGAAATGTGATACACTGTATGTTGTGACAGGTGCTGTATTGCAGACTATGGGCGGCAATGAACCGGTCAGATATGCCACTGATGGCTCCGGCAAGAAAATAGCCGTGCCCAACTATTATTATAAAGTGTTGCTCAGTCTGACGATGGAAGGTGGAACTCGAAAATATAAGGCTACCGGATTCTGGTTTGAACATAAGGCTAACACGGGGTCTGTAAACGCTTCGTATATGATGGCTGTGGATGAGATTGGAAGAAAGACCGGATGGGATTTCTTTAAGCATTTGCCGACAGATGTTGAAATGGAGGTGGAGAAACAGTTGGTGCCGGGTGATTGGGGATTGCGTAATTGACAAACATTATACTATGAAAACGAATCTATTTATTTTGTTGGCGTTTTTGTTGCTGGCGGTCTGTCCGAAGGCAGATGCACAGAAACAGCCTTACGCTGTGGTTTTCTATAATTTGGAGAACCTATTTGATACCATTCCGTCTCCGGGGGTATTTGACAGAGAGTTTACTCCGGGAGGTTCAAAGGTTTGGAACAGTTCTAAATATTGGAAAAAAATCGGAAATATCGAGCAGGTATTTTTTGAAATAGCTAAGACTGTGAAAAGTTATCCTGCCGTGATAGGGGTGTGCGAATTGGAAAACCGTAATGTGCTGGAGGATGTGGTGGCAGCTCCGAAATTGGCGAAGGCAAATTATGATATTGTACATTATGATTCTCCGGATGCCAGAGGTGTGGATGTTGCCTTGTTGTACCGTCCTGATATGTTTAAGGTGGAGGGAAGCAAATCACTAAGAGTGACATTGCCGGGACAGCCGGATTTTAAGACGCGAGATGTATTGATGGTGTGGGGCTTGATGGGAGGTGAACGTTTTTGCTTTTTTGTGAACCACTGGCCGTCCCGCTTGGGAGGACAGGCAGCATCAGAATCGAAGCGTGTGGAGGCTGCCAAGGTTGTGCGTCGTGCCGTAGATTCTATTTCCGGAGTGTACCCGGATATGAAGGTGGTGATTATGGGCGATTTGAATGATGATCCCGTATGTAGAAGCCTGACAGAAGGATTGGGAGCAAAAGGAAAACCATCGGAAGTGAAAGCCGGCGATTTGTTTAATCCTTATGTTGCGATGTTTAAAGCTGGTTACGGGACGTTGGCTTATCAGGACGGATGGAATCTGTTTGACAATATGGTGGTGAACGAGAATCTGCTGAATGCCTCTTCCGGTAAGTTGAAATTACGAAAACACGGCAAATTTTACGGGTATATATTCGATCGTCCATTTTTGCATCAACAGAGCGGACGATATAAAGGATATCCATTGCGAACTTTTGTCGGAGACACTTTTCAGGGAGGATATAGTGACCATTTCCCTGTTTATCTGTTGATTGAGTAAAAATTTAATGCGACTAAATATGAAAATCAGATTATTTTTAATGTTGCTGTTTTGCAGTGTGGCGTCGTTGGCGTTTGCACAGGCCGGTGGTGTAAAAGGTAGGGTGTTGGAGCGTGGAAGCAAGACGGCATTGGATGGCGTAAAGGTTGTTTTGCAAGGAGCTTCAAATCAGACAACTTATACGGAAAAAGGAACTTTTATTTTTACAGGAGTGCCTGCAGGTGATTATAAATTAATATTTGAGGCAGTGGATTATCGAACCTTGGTGGTGAACGTGAAGGTGGAAAATGAGATGAAAGATTTGCATGTATTGTCTATGGTAGCAGAGAGTCCGAATGCTGGAGGAATTGACGACGATTTTGCAGATTTGGATACAGAGACAGCGGATGATGCACTTTCAATGCCGGTGGTTTTGTCGGCTTCAAAGGATATTTTCAATAGTATTGCCAGCTATAAATTCAGTTCTGTGCGCTTCCGTCCCCGCGGTTATGATAACGGAATGTCGGATGTTTATCTGAATGGTATTTATTTGAACGATGCTTTAACCGGATATTCACCCTGGTCGTTGTGGTCTGGTTTGAATGATGCAACACGTAATCAGGAGGTCTCTACCGGTTTGGAAATTTCAGATTATGGTTTAGGTGGGGTGAGTGGTACTACCAATATCAATGCACGAGCATCACAGATGAGAAAAGGATTTCGTGCCAGTCTGGTGAATGCCAATAATGCTTACCGTTTTCGAGTGATGTTGAGTTATGCATCAGGTGAGAATGAGAAAGGTTGGTCGTATGCTGTTGTTGCTTCTACCCGTCAAGGTGGTAACGACTGGATTAAAGGTGTTTATTATAATGCTTGGGCTTATTTCGCTTCTATCGAAAAAAGGCTGAATGATGCAAACAGGCTGGCCTTGACTGTATTTGGCACTCCGACACAAAGAGGTGTGCAAACCGGTTCAACTCAGGAGGTTTATGATTTGGTGGGAAGTAATTATTATAATGCGAACTGGGGTAAGCAGGATGGCGATAAGCGTAATGCCCGTGTGCGCAGAACACATGAGCCGGTGGCTGTGTTGAATTATTATTATCAGCCCAGTAATAAATTTAATTTGCAGGCTTCGGTTTCTTATCGTTTCGGTCAAAACGGTTATTCAGCATTGGATTGGTATGATGCACAGGATCCGCGTCCGGATTATTATAGAAATCTGCCCAGCTATTACAATGATAATCCGGAAATGGCAGCTTGGGTGAAAGAGGGATGGCGTACGGACTGGAATGTGCGGCAGATAAACTGGGATCGCATGTATAATGTGAATTATAACAGCCTGTTGAATCCAAACAGAGAGTATTGGGGAAATCCGACAATTACCGATGGAACTACCCGTTCAAAATATGTCATTGAAGAACGTCATACCGATCAGCGTGATTTTAATGCTAAGGTACAAGTGGTTTCATTGTTGAATAATTACGGAAAATTGAGTGGCGGTTTTGAGTTCCGTCGTAATAAGACAGAATATTATAAAGAGATCAAGGATTTGCTGGGTGGTGATTATTGGCTGGATGTCGATCAATTTGCTGAAAGAGATTTCGGTAAAGGTGATATTATCCAGAATAATCTGGAAACACCTAACCGTTTGGTGAAAAAAGGGGATAAATATGGTTATGATTACAATGCTCATTTGGTAAGTGAGAAGTTGTGGGCTGCCTACCGTTTCAATAAGGGCAGTTTTGAAGGATATGCCGGTTTGGAGGGAGGATATACAACATTTTGGAGAGAGGGTCTTTATCGGAAAGGCTTGTTTGCCAATAATTCAAAAGGAAATTCTAAAAAACAGAACTTTTGGACTTATACCGCTAAAGTTGGTTTGACATATAAGATAACAGGAAATCAGTTGGTATATGCGAATTTCGGATATATGACCGAGGCTCCGTTTTTCCAGAATGCTTTCATCTCTCCACGTACTAGAAATTCTGTGATGTCTGATTTGACAACCGAAAA
>CAJJNP010000061.1 GCA_905193145.1 uncultured Odoribacter sp.
ATGAGGCAACAATCCATTTTTAGGATAACTACGTATAGATAACATCAATAATCCAGGAGAGTCGGCAGTTACTTCTATACGATAAAGAGCAACACTTACTTCTTGCTCTACCGGAGTAAAATCCCGCCTAGCACGTATAACTTGTCTACCATGTTCTTGTTCAGCGACAACCATCTCAACACCAACTTCATGCATATTCAATTCTCCCAACTCCAATTTCACTTCCCCACTATATGACTTTCCTAACGCAATCACTTGCTTTGAACGATTGGGCAAAGTCAGTCCTACTAATTCAATATTATCCCATTCTCTGCTCACTTTACGTTTCCATTCTGTAATTTTTGTAGTCATTTCATAGTTATTAGCTATCATTTTATGATAACGCTCAGACATTGGTATGTAATATTGACGTTCATAATCTTCAAGCATTCGATTCGTTGTAAAATTAGAAGCTACTTTTGCAATCGTATTTTTAATCATACATATCCATTGTGTAGATAATCCGCTTTGGTCTTTTTCATAGAATAACGGAGCAATATCATCATCAATAATGTTATAAATCATTTCTGAATCCAATTCATCCTGTAGTCCCTGATTTTCAAAAGTACGTTTTGCAGGTAACATCCATCCTGCATCTGCACGATACCCTTCCACCCACCATCCATCTAATACACTAAAATGCATAACTCCATTCATCGCAGCTTTTTCACCACTAGTACCAGAAGCCTCCAAAGGACGAGTCGGTGTATTCATCCAAACATCCACTCCACGCACTAATCTTTTAGCTAAATCCATATCATAATTAGGTAAAAATACTATCTTACCTATAAATTGCGGCAATTTAGATACCTCAACAATTCTCTTTATCAAATCTTGCCCTGCTTTATCTGCAGGATGCGCTTTACCTGCAAAAATAAACTGCACTGGATGAGTCGGATTATTTACAATCTCATCCAAACGGTCTAAATTCCGAAACAATAAATGCGCACGTTTATAAGTCGCAAAACGACGAGCGAAACCGATAGTCAAGACATCATCTCTCAATGTTTCCTGTATTTTAATCACTTGTCTTGGCGTAAAATAAGGAACCTTCACCGGATCGACCAATATCTTATTCTTTATATAATCTATCAACTGCTTACGCAATTTTGTACGCACTTCATAAATTGTCGCGTCTGGTACTGAATAAATTTCCTCAAAGCACTTCTTATCATAATGGTGCATTTTAAAATCTTCTCCAAAAATCTTCTCTTCTATCTTCTTCCATTCGGGAGCTGTCCAAGTAGGATAGTGAACTCCATTAGTTACATAACTAATATGCAATTCTTCCGGAGCATATCCTGGCCACATACCCTTAAATATATCCTTACTTACATCACCATGTAAACGACTAACACCATTCACTTCTTGAGCTAAATTTGCAGCAAGCAAACTCATAGAAAACTTCTCATTTTGATCAGCTACATTAATTTTTCCAAGACCAAGCAATTGCTCCCAACTAATTTTTAGACGGTCTGCATAGTGAGAAATATAAGTTCTCAACATATTTTCAGAGAATGCATCATGACCTGCTGGCACTGGTGTATGTGTCGTAAATAAAGAAGATGCCCTCACAACTTCCATTGCCTCTGCAAAAGAAAGATGTTCATCCGTAATATATTCTTTCAAACGCTCCAAGCCTATAAAAGCTGCATGCCCCTCATTACAATGATATATTGAAGCTTGAATACCCAATTTACGCAGAGCTTGAATACCTCCACATCCTAATACCAATTCCTGCTTTAAACGGTTTTCCCAGTCTCCACCATACAAATGATGTGTGATACTTTGATCTTCCGGTAAATTTTCTTCAAAATCCGTATCCAATAAATACAACTCAATCCTACCTACATCAACTCTCCAAATACGGGCATATACATTGCGACCAGGAAACACCAAACTAACAGTCATCCAATTACCATCTTTATCACGAACTGGAGTCACTGCAATTTTCATAAAATCTTGAGCCTCATATTCTGCTTCCTGTTCTCCATTTGCAGATAATTTCTGTGTAAAATACCCGTAACGATAAAGAAGTCCAACTGCCGTTATTTTCGTTCCTTTATCACTTGCTTCTTTTAAATAATCTCCAGCAAGTATACCCAATCCTCCTGAATATATTTTTAAAGATGAATGCAAACCATATTCCATACTAAAATAAGCAACGCCATCTCCAGACATATCATTTTTCATTGCCATATATTCATAAAATTGTGCAGACACATCATTTAATTTTTTTACAAATTCTGCATCATTTGCCAATTCTTGATACCGACTCAATGATATTGAATCTAACAAAATAATAGGATTATGTTCACAAGCCCTCCATACTTCTGCATCAATCAGATGAAATAACTCACGAGCCTCATCGTGCCAACACCACCAAAGATTTTGGCACAACTCTTCCAATGCAATTAATTTATCTGGTATAGAACGATGAATCATCACACTCACCCAACTTGGATTATTTACAGACAATTGCTTTTCAATATACGAGACTTCATTATTTATAGGTATTTGCATATCTTTCAAACGCATTTCAGTCCGCCCCAAAGCTATATCATACGCATTACGATAATACTCTAACAAATTATCCCACAGAGCAATTTTAGATACATCTTTTGCATTATCACGGGCATAATTCAGTTGCTGCACACTTCCTTCTAAATAACTTTTCACCCAATCTGCAATTTCAAATGCCACATTTCTACTGTCACTATCTCCACGTTGGATAACTTCAATACCCGGATGATTTATATTATAATGTTCTTTTACCCACAAGCCAAAACCTGCCAAAGAAGTTGTAATTGTTGGAACTTTAAATGCCAAACTTTCCAATGGTGTATACCCCCATGGTTCATAATATGATGGAAAAATTGTGAGATCCATACCGATTAACAAGTCATAATAAGGCATATTAAACACTCCATCATTACCATTAAGATAGCTTGGAACAAAGAAAATTTTAACCTTATCATTTTCTCCATTGTTCAACTTCATCACCTTAATCCTATTCATCACAGCATCATTCACCTCATCAGTCAGATAATGTGTCAAATATAAATTTTTTGCAGGAGTAGCTTGATTTGGTTGTTGCAAATTATGTAACAACTCTTTATTAGGATCAGAATGGCTTGCTGGCACTAAAATAAAAGCCAAAACTTCCCTATCCAAACCACTTTCTCCATTCAAACGTCCCATTGCGTCAATAAAAACGTCGATTCCTTTATTACGGAACTCATAACGCCCACTTGTTCCCACAATCAATGCATTTTCATCCACAGGACGACCTAATAAAGCTTGAGCTATCTGTAAAAACTTTTCCCGAGCACAGACTCGTTTTTCAAACCATTCATCTTCTTTAGGGGTAAATACATTTTCAAATCCATTAGGTGTAATCAAATCTACTTCCTTATTTAGAAAATGCGCACACTCAATTGCTGTAATATCACTTACAGTTGTAAAACAATCAGCATTCCATGCAGAAGCTTTTTCTAATGACTGTTTTGATACAACATTAAAACGACGCGCCAATTCTTCAGGAACATAATTCTTCATTTCACCATACAAAGGCAAGTTATTTCCAGCTACACACCGCCCTAATACAGTAGCATGAGTTGTAAATACGCAACCAACTTGAGGCAGGGCACTCTTTAAATACAATAATCCAGCACCAGTCATCCATTCGTGAAATTGTGCTACAACCTGCTGCCGAAGTGAAGTATGAAAACGAACAAAACTTTCTATAACCTTACCCGAAGCATATCCAAATAAAGCTGGTTCAATATAATCCCACTGCCCACTCAGTGAATCTAATTTATATTTCTCCCAAAAAGAAGCAAAAATCGTATCTTTTTGTGTAATAAAAGTACTAAAATCAATTAATATAACAATGGGTTTACCCATAACATTCCATCTACCAACTTTGATGCGAAGCCCCTCCTGAATTGCCTTTTGCCTCCAAGAACGGAATAATTTAGAGTCATCTATAAACTCCGGATTCTGCTCCGTATATCTCCATACATCAGGTCCGACTAAGATATGGCTATCACCATATTCTTTCACCATGTTTAATGCTTTGGTAGATACTACCGTATGGATACCACCCACTTTATTACATACTTCCCAACTTACTTCAAATAAGTATGCAGGTTTCTTTAATCTACTATTATTCATTGTTAGTGTGTTTAAATGCTTACAATATTAATTATTTTCAAGCTTCAATATCTATTTTTCCTACTGCTTCTTCTTTTTTTCTTCCTTACCTCCTTTTTTATCATAAGCTTTTTCAACTCTCAAAATAAAATCACTTAGAACATTCATATAATTTATGAAAGCCTCATAAGGAGTTGCATATGGAGTAAAATATTGATGAATAGCACCATCTGAAAACAACTTCGTACACATATAATAAAAATGGTCGCTGGCTTGTAAACAATTAAAATCATGTAACAATCCTTCATCTTTCAATTCAATCACTTTGTCACGAATCTTATATAATTCCTCATGCGCTTCATTCTGTAATTCATTACCTAGCCAGGCCGTTAAATCTCTTTCTTCGTCAGCCCATGAAATAGGATAAGGAACATTTAGAGGAGCCACTGGCTGGTGCTTTAATACTGCCTCATGCGGAGTCAAAAATTCAAAATCTGTTGAAGCATAAATCTGTTCTGGCAAAGCAGACAAAAAATCAAAAATCCCAGTTTCAGCAGGCTGGTGTTCACCAAAAGTTTCATAATCCATAAATAAATTAATTAATTCCCCTTCTGTAGAACCAAGCCATGAGGCATATTTATCAGCAGTCAAAGGCCATTGCTCCCAACAATGATCCGAAAAACGGAAAGCAAGATCATCACTTAATCTGAAATTTTTTAATAAAAGCTTCAACTTAGGATTAATTGAATTTGTATAAATATAATTCGGACTCTTCCAACCTAATATATGCCGAGCTCCTTCTGTCAGCATCGTAGAAAATCCCAATTTTGCAACCATCTCTCCAATTTCATCCGAATAAACAAGCTCAGTATTTCTAAAAGATACAGGTTTTACTCCAAAGACTTTCTCTATTAAGTCTATATGTAATTTAACCTGATGTTTAAATTCCTCTTCACTCACCACACATGCCAAAGAGTGCGAATAAGTTTCTGCTAGGAATTCCACACAACCAGTTTCAGCTAATTCTTTAAAACTATCAATTACTTCTGGAGCATACATTCTAAACTGCTCTATGGCCAAACCTGTTATTGAAAAACTTACTTTAAAATTCTTACCATACCTCTTAATCAAATCTAACAACACCCGATTAGCAGGCAAATAACAACGATCAGCAACCCTACGAGTAAACAAACGATTAGCAAAATCATCATAGTAATCACTATGCTTACCAATATCAAAAAAATGATACTGTCTCAAACGAATCGGCTGATGAACCTGGAAATACAAGCATAAAGTTCTCTTTCCCATAATATTTGTTTTTTACTTTATTTCAACTCTTCATATATCTGTTTCAGTTTTAAAGCGGCATTTTCCCATTTTAAAGTATTCACCTCATTTAAACCATATTTTGCAGCAAATTCAGATAAAGCTGGATATGCAAGCAAAGCATAAATAGCATCAGCTAGCGCATCAACATCCCAAAAATCAACCTTAATAGCGCGTTTCAACACTTCGGCAACCCCCGATTGTTTTGAAATTATTGTTGGTACACCTGAACGCATAGCCTCTAACGGAGAAATTCCAAATGGCTCTGACACAGATGGCATAACATACACATCACTATAAGCAAACATCTTCTGCACATCCTGTCCTCTTAAAAATCCCGTAAAGTGAAACTTTGTAGCAATTTTTAATTGTGCTACTCTACGAATGGAACGATTCATTAAATCACCACTTCCTGCCATTACAAAACGGACATTAGGATAACGTTTAAGCACCTTATTTGCTGCTTCTATAAAATATTCCGGTCCTTTCTGATAAGTTATTCGTCCTAAAAAAGTCACTACTTTTTCTTGTACACCACGTTCTACTTTCATATCTGAATAAGACTGAAAATCTACCGCATTATGTACAGTTACCACCTTATCAGGATTAATCTTATAACGATTGATTACAATATCCCGTGTCAAATTACTAACAGTAACAACTCGGTCTGCTTCCAACATACCTTGCTGTTCTAAATTATACACAAGCTGATTTACATTCTCGCCACTACGATCAAATTCAGTCGCATGTACGTGCACCACCAATGGCTTACCGGAAACCCTCTTTGCTGCAATACCAGCAGCATAAGTCAACCAATCATGCGCATGAATCACATCAAATTGTTGTTGACTGGCTATCGTTGCAGCAACTAGTGCATATCGCCCTACCTCTTCCATTAGATTTGCACCATACTTACCTGAAAACTGAAACTTATTTTTAAATCCAATACGTATTTCCCTCCCCTGTTCACGAATACTTTCTGCAACCTCTCGCTCAAAACGTTCTGGATCCATATAAGGAATTAAATTAGAACCTATCTCCATAAAATTGATATTTTTCCAATATTCTTCCACTTCATGGTATTCATACAAAGACTCTACATCGCTTGCATTAATAATTCTAACAGAACTTTGGTCTTCATCGCCGCTTGCTTTCGGCATAACAAACAATACCTCTACTCCTTGTTTGGCAAGCCCTCTCGTCAATCCTAAACAAGCTGTTCCCAAACCTCCTGCAATATGAGGTGGAAACTCCCAGCCGAACATTAAAACTCTTGTCTTCATTGACTATTTTTTTATATATTTCTTAATCATTGCCATACTTCTCAGTATCTCACCAACACTCCAAGCTTGTGAAATACATCCATTAGGTGTATATGGAGGATTACCATCATATATTTCATTCACAGAACATATACCATAAACTGTCATATCATCTTCAAAACCAGCTAAAAGATTTTTTGCTTCTTTCGCAAAAGATTTTCCATAAAGACGGAAGTTTGCTTCAATATAAGATCCTATTAACCAAGCCCAAACAGTCCCCTGATGATAAGCCTGATCTCGTTCCATCTGATTCCCTTCATATTGACCTTTATAAAGACTATTTCTAGGTGACAATGTACGTAAACCACGAGGTGTCAATAACATTCCCTTAACGACATCCAATACATCACGTTTCATCTCATCACTCAAAGGACTGTATTCCAAAGAACAAGCAATAATCTGATTCGGTCGAACATATAAATTCTGACCTTCTTCATTTACATAATCAGCTAAATAATTCACGTTCTCATTCCAAAACACCTTTATAAAACTATCTTTTACACGAGAAGGCATATCCTGCCATTCTCTAATAAATTTCTCGTCTCCAGCTTTATCAGCAAGCTTTAAAGTATAACAAATTGCATTATACCACAACGCATTTATTTCCACTTGATAACCTCCACGCGGAGTTACAGGAACACCATTCACAACAGCATCCATCCAAGTTAACGCTTTGCCAGGTTCATCTGCCCATATCAGATTGTTTTCAGCCATCTTAATATAGTCATTCACACCGTCGCGAAATGCTTTCAAAACACTCTTCATTTTAGCCCCATAATTCTTCCATACAGATGCATCATCTTTTAAGACATCACCATATTCTTGCACAGCCTTAAAAAACCACATTGGAGCATCCACAGAATTATAAGCCGCATCTTTATCTTTACCTATATTAGGGAACAATCCGTTATTAATCTGTCTTATCATCGTATCCAATACTTCCTTACACGTCTTTATATCACCCGATGCAGATAATGTTAACCCCGGCAAAGCAATAAATGTATCACGCCCCCATCTTCCAAACCAAGGATAGCCAGCAACAATTTCCGTATCCTTACCTCTACGCACAATAAACTGAGATGCAGAATATTTTAAACAATTCTCAAAACTATTTCTAGGCGCACGCTCATCAACCAATTTCTGAAACTTAGTTTTTAATCGACTAGGAGAAGCCTCCTCTATTGAAGCTGAAAAAATTACACTTTCCCCTTTTTTAATTGGAAATTCAAAATACCCTGGAACAAATAAATCTTCTTGATACTCGTATCCTCTATTTTGCTCTTCTGTATACTCTATATTATAATACCAATCAGGGACTGCTATAAATTCATTTTTCTTATTTATTTGCATATTCAGCGATGGAAAACCATTGTATAACTTAGAACGAATTCCATTCTCCAGTGGCTGATATTTCGTGTTTGCCATCATATTTGCTTTTGACAAAGCATGAATATTCCGATAGGCCAAAAATGGCTTTAAACGCAATATTGTATCAGAATGAGCATCCAACAATGTATACCGAATAAGCACTTGGCCTTCATTATGAACTAACACCATCTCCTTCTTCAATTTCACTCCTCCCACACGATAAATCAAAGTAAAGACTGGCTCATACTCAAAATCAACAATATATTTATGTCCACGCGGCTCATAATTACCCGGATATTTATGAATACTCAAATTAAATTCTTGACCATGCTGAATAATAGTCTCATCCAAAGAAGACAACAACACATGATTCACCCCTCCAAATTCTTCAATAGGAACAATCAATAATCCATGATACTTACGAGTATTACAACCAATAATCGTTGAAGACATATATCCCCCTGCACGATTTGTTGCCAACACCTCACGTTTCAGTGAATACTCCAAATTCACCAATTCATCCTTATTAAACTTTAAATAAGCCATACATTTATATCATTAATCTTTTCAATCTTCATATTTTAATACAAATCCTGATCTTGCCGGGAGGTATAAACTCAACCAATTTTTCCCATCTCTGGAAAGTGTAAAATGCTCCAAATTATCGTCTTGCCTACCAAAACCGCCAAAACGTTTAGAGTCTGTATCCAAACTTATAATATACTTGCCAACCTGTGCCTCAAACATATAATCTGTAAACGATTGGGTTGGATTAAAATTAAATACAAACAGATAATCACCTCTTCTAAAAACCAACACTTGTTGTTCATTATTTCTAACCACAGGTTCTGGTGTATCAGAAAAAAAATATTTCATCTTGGCCAAAGCAATCATTTCTTTATCAAATTCATTCAAAAAATGAAATTTCAAATTTCTATCATCAACCAAACTCCATTGTCTACGCGCATGATCGTAACTCCAATTATTTCCCTCTCGTGGAAAATCTATCCATTCGGGATGTCCGAACTCATTGCCCATAAAATTCAAATATCCATCACCAGCTGTTGACAATGTTAATAGACGAGCCATTTTATGCAAAGCCATGCCACGATCTATTACGATATTTGTATCAAACACACTCATTCCCGTATAAATCTCTTTGTCTACAAGACGGAAAAAAAATGTTTTATCCCCCACCAAAGCTTGGTCATGGCTTTCAACATAACTTATAGTATGCTCTTCTGGTCGTTTATTTGTCAATTCATAAAATAAATCTCCGACATGCCAATCTTCATCACCTTTTTCTTTTACCAATTTTATCCAATAATCCGGAACACCCATACTCATTCTAAAATCAAAACCAATTCCACCGCTTTCAAATGGCATCGCCAATCCTGGCATCCCACTCATATCCTCTGCGATAGATATCATATTAGGATTCACTTCATGGCATAGTTTATTGGCTAATGTCAAATAAGTAATCGCATCTTCATCTTGATTTCCATCATAATAGAATTTATATTCTGTAAAATCTCGTCCCAAACCATGATCCCAATATAACATACTCGTTATTCCGTCAAATCGAAAACCATCCAGATGGAACTCTTCCAGCCAATATTTACAATTAGATAAAAGAAAAGAAACCACTTCGTTTTTTCCATAATCAAAACAACGAGAATTCCACAATTTATGCTCACCTCGCTCTCCTGAATAAAAATACTGACCATAATCGCCAGCAAAACAGCTCAACCCTTCCACCACATTCTTCACAGCATGCGAATGAACCAAATCCATCACAACAGCAACACCAAAACCATGAGCTTCATCAATCAAGCGTTTCAAATCATCAGGAGTTCCAAACCGAGAACTGACAGCATAAAAATTAGATACCTGATATCCAAACGACCCATAATACGGATGCTCTTGAATTCCCATCAACTGTAACGTATTATACCCTAAATCAACAATTCGAGGCAATATATAAGCGCGGAATTCATTAAATGTTGCAACCCTCCGATTTTCCATACTCATCCCTATATGAGCCTCATAAATCAATGGATGGTCAACTCTATCAGGTTGTGCATATTTCCAATGATATTGCTTGTTCGGCTGCCAGACTTCAGCAGAAAAAACTTTAGAAATATCATCCTGAACCACTCTGCGTACATACGTCGGTATTCTCTCTCCGCAGCCACCCTGCCATTCCACCCATAATTTATACTTCATTCCATGCCACATTTCCTCCCTTGGCAACAACACTTCCCACACACCGCCACCAATATCCTTCAATCGAAACTCTTCACGCTTCACCCATTCATTAGATTCACCGATTATATAAATAGCCGTTGCATTAGGAGCCCATTCTCGAAAAACCCAATTTCCATCTTCCCGCTCATGCAAACCAAAATACAAATGATTATTGAAAACATCCGATAAACGATACTTGCGGTTAGTATATTCCAATTCTCGCAATATGCTCTTCTCATGCCTTCTGCGAATAACAGAAAGGAAAGGCTCTAATAAAGGATCAGGCAAGGTTACATCAAATCTCATTTTACCTTATATTTTAACTGATATTTACATCCTTACCACAATAAATCTTCTCATCAAGAAGTTTATTGTTCCGCCATATTCTAACGGACACCCAAACGTTTTACGTAATTCTATAAATTAAAGTTCTCATTCCCTGCTAAAAATACATCCATACTCTAGAAGAAATGTCTCTCTTTCTCACTTGAATCACAAAAAACGTTTAGTCTAGCTCTGTTTCCGAAAGATATGAAACAAAAAATCAATCCACAAATTTTTATCTATATTTTAACTACCAAAATTTGCATATTACATAACTATTATATAACCATTACAAAATCTACACCATTTTGCTACAAGTTGATTACAAAATGCAGTTAATTATTGCTATTTCCACATTCCACTTATTTCACTATCTTCGCACAATTAAAAATCAAAGAAAAGAAGCATCAATTAAACTGACACAGATGAATATAGATAATCTATTATTGACAACAGCATATTTCCCCCCTATTTCCTATTTTTCAGCCATAAACGAAGCCGAACATATCTTCATTGAGCAATATGAAAATTTTGGGAAACAAAGTTACCGGAATCGTTGTGAAATTATGACTGCAAATGGAATCATCCCTCTTTCAGTACCTGTAGCAAAAGCCAATAGCAAGACACTAGTAAAAGACCTGAAAATCGTATATACAACTAATTGGCAAAAACTCCATTTTAAAAGCATTGAATCCGCTTACAAAAATTCGCCTTACTATGAATATTATATTGATGATATAATCCCATTTTTTGAAAAAAAAGAAACATTTCTTTTTGATTTAAACAATGTTATACTAGCTACCGTTTCAGATTTGCTGAAGCTAAAAAAAGACATTTCATACACAGCAGACTATATCCCAGAAGGTTGTCAAAACTATACTGATTTAAGAACTGCCATCCACCCCAAAGCCTCACATCGTAGTCCAGGAATAGAATTTCCATCACATCCATATAGACAGACATTTAGCGACAGATTTCCATTTACAGCAAATTTAAGCATCCTTGATTTAATTTTTTGCTGTGGCCCTGATGCTAAAGAAAAATTATAAATTATGGATTAAAGTATACGCCTGATCACCTTGAGATTGTGCGTATACCTCTTCAACTCATCGTTATAAATACCTTGGTGATCTATTCTGTCCACCCTCACTCTTCCTGATGCATGAATAATTCTTTTCTGCTTCCAAATAATCCCGACATGAGTGATATTACCAACTTCATCACCAAAAAAAGCTAAATCTCCCGGTAATGCCTCCTCTATAAACGAAAGGTCCTGTCCACAAACCACTTGTTGTGAAGCATCTCTTGGCAGACTGATTCCAATCAAACGATACACGATCTGAGCTAATCCCGAACAATCAATCCCGTATGGAGAACGCCCCCCCCAAAGATAGGGTGCATTATAATACATCAATGCATAACTCACCAATAAATCTCGCAAATTCTGCTCCCCTTTCCCTTGCGTTTTACTCACTAAGGTATATACAGCATCACCAACCTGCATCTTATTTGTTTCGACATCAAAGAATGGCAAAACACTACCTGCAACAATCAATTTATTCCCCCAATCCCCGTCTTTCACTACAATATTGAAAACCTCCGTCGCTAACAAATGTTCTCTACTTTGGTAAGCTCGAAAATATTCTTCACTGATAGGTACACACATTTTTCTATCAATCCAACCTTCATATCCATCATGCAATAAACGTACATAAACCCATTTCTCAGCCTCTTCCAAAATTTCATACAACTCTCCGAAAAGAACTTGAGACACCATTTCACTTCTTTCCGATTGCTCCCTCCTCATTGGAATAATACTTAGATCTGCTATACCGAAAGCCATAACCATATTATTTAATCAAAATATTCTTATAATAACATCAGTATCAACATTTGTGCTGTCAAAACTCGCAAAAACATAGTCAAAGGATACACAGTAGCATAACCGACGGCTGGCATATCATTTCCAGCAACACTATTGGCATATGCCAAAGCAGGCGGATCTGTAGTACTACCTGCAATCAATCCCATCAATGTAAAATAATTAACTTTATAAACCAATCTTGCAATTAGACCAACAATCATCAGCGGAACAAAAGTAATGATAAATCCATAACCTATCCAAGCATACCCTCCATTCACAACCGTATCCACAAACCCAGTACCTGCATCCAAACCTACACAAGCCAAAAATAAAGAGATACCTATTTCACGCAACATTAAATTAGCACTCATTGTTGTATAAGTAACCAACTTAAAATGTGGACCAAATCTACTTATCAATATGGCAATAATCAATGGCCCTCCAGCCAACCCCAACTTAACAGGCTGCGGTATACCAGGAAAAACAAAAGGAATACTTCCAAGCACAATACCTAAAGCTATTCCTAAGAAAATAGGCACAAGATTCGGCTCGCGCAAGCGACGCAACGAATTACCTAAACGTTTTTCAACATTTGCAATATTCTTTTCCGGTCCCACAACCGTAACTCGGTCTCCCATCTGCAACTCTAAAGCTGGACTAGCAACCAAATCCACACCAGCACGATTCACTCTTGTCACATTAACACCAAATCCACCTCTCAAATGCAATTGTCCCAATGTCTTGCCATTAATCTCCGAACGCGTAATTAAAATGCGTCTCGACACCATATTCTCATCAATCTGATCCCAATCAGACTGATTCATTTCAATTTGCATACCAAGAAAAGCTACAATCGCTTCCACATCCTGCTTTGCAACAATAACAAACAAACGGTCATCTTCCTGCAAACGTGTATTAGAAGTGGCAACTTCCAAGTCTCCATTTTTATTTAAGACTCTAGAAATAACAAACTTCTTGTTCATCAACCCTGCAACTTCTCGAATTTCTTTACCAAATAATCCTGGATTCTTCACTAAAATTGAAACATGAGTTGCATGTGATGCCTTTTCACCGGCTTTACTTTCAACCTCCTCAGCTTCCTTATCCAAACGGATTCTAAAAATATAACGTATAAGAATAATGGCTAAGATAATACCAACAACACCTAAAGGATAAGCGACAGCATATCCCATTGCAATCTGCGACCCTTCATTACCGGTCATATCAAAATAGGCTTGTTGAGCAGCTCCTAATCCGGGAGTATTTGTCACAGCTCCCGACAGTATACCAACCATAATTGTTGCATCCAAATTTGTAATCTTATAGACAACATAGGTTGTTATAACGCCTAATACCACAACCATTGTTGCCAAAAGATTCAACGTCATTCCCCCTTTCTTAAAAGAAGAAAAAAATCCAGGTCCAACTTGCAAGCCAACAGAAAACACAAACAATATTAGACCAAACTCTTTTAAGAAATGCAAAGCTTGCGCATCCATCCGCATCCCAAAATGACTCAGAATAATCCCCACAAAAAGAATCCAGGTCATCCCCAATGATATCCCTGCTACTTTTACCTTACCTAGTAGAATACCTATAAAAACAACAACAGCAATCAACAGAATTGAATGTCCAATTCCAGATCCGAACAACAAACCGTTAATCCACTCCATATAAAAATAATTAAGTCAATTACATAAAGTTGCAAATTTAATAAAAACACTAATAACTAACAGCATTTCCTAAAACAAAAAAAATCGGTTGACGATAAATCGCCAACCGACTCTTAAAAAATATCGCAGAAGTTATTTTTTCTGTCCTCTCTTTTTATATTCCTCCAAGCCCTGTTTCAAGAATTCTACAAAAGCATCCTTGTCCAAGTTATGGCCACGAGCAGGAGCTAATACATGCTGCTGTAAATCATCATCGTGACCTCCACGGCTATCTAACAGAATGTAGTTAGGCTGAGCATTAGATGCAAATTTCTTAATCTGAAAATCTGCATTTTTCTTAGCCAAAGTTTTTTTCTTTTTGCCGTCATATTCAGATACATACCATTCTTCTTCCGGCAATTTTGTTTTATCGTCTACATAAAGAGCACAAATTACATACTCTTCTTTCAACATTTTCATTACACGAGGATCAGCCCATACAGTCTGCTCCATTTCACGGCAATTTACACAACCATGACCTGTAAAATCGATAAACAAAGGCTTATCTTGAGCCTGAGCACATTTTAAAGCTTGTTCATAATCGAAATATCCTTCCAAGCCATGAGCCAAATGCAAGAAATCTGCATATTTAGGAGCTTCACATTCTGCAGGTTTAGCAGAAGCAGCTGTAGCACCTGCACTTACAGTAATGTTTTTCATTTCCTCACGAACAATACGTCTCACGTCAAAATCGATAGTCTCCTGCGGTGGGAAATAACCAGCCAAAGCTTTCAACGGAGCACCGAACATACCAGGAATCAAATATATTACAAAAGTAAATGTTGCAATAATAAACATTAATCGAGGCACTCCAATATAAGGCAATTCGCTATCATGTGCAAATTTCAATTTGCCCATCAAATAAAGTCCCTGCAATGTAAATACAGCCACCCAAATTGCAATATATACCTCACGGTCTAAGATTCCCCAGTGGTAAGTTTGGTCTGCAACCATCAAGAATTTAAAACCAAGAGCCACCTCTATGAAACCTAAGACAACCTTCACAGAATTCAACCAACCACCAGATTTAGGCAGATTGCTCAATTTTGACGGGAAGAATGCAAAAAATCCAAATGGAAGAGCAACCGCTACAGAGAAACCTAACATACCAATGATAGGACGCAAAACAGAACCACGTGCAGCCTCAACCAAAACAGTTCCTACAATAGGAGCTGTACATGAGAAAGAAACCAACACTAATGTGAAGGCCATAAAAAATGCACCTACATAACCACCTTTATCAGCTTGAGCATCTGACTTATTTACAATCCATGACGGCAATACGATTTCAAAAGCACCAAAGAAAGATGCAGCAAAAATCATAAAGATAACAAAGAAGAATATATTCGGAACCCAGTTTGTACTCAACCAGTTAATAAAATCAGGACCCAGCAACATAGAAATAATCAATCCTAATGCTGTATAGATCGCAATAATAGATAAAGAGAAGAAAATAGCTTTAGCTTTAGCCTTAGCCTTATTAGAATCTCCATGCATAAAGAAAGAAACCGTCATAGGAATCATCGGGAATACACAAGGCATTACCACAGCAGCCAAACCGGCTACAAATGCACCCCAGAAAAACAGCCACAAAGATTCATCTTTTTCTGCCTCTTTCTTATCAACAGAAGCAGCCTCTACTTTTACTTTAGCATCGTTAATTTTGATACTGAACTCTTCATCAAACATTACACATTGTCCTTCACGACATGCTTGATACTCTAAAGTTCCCTTTACAGCAGTGATAGAAGCATCAGTAATTTTCACTTTTTGAGTAAGTACATACTCATTTTCAAACGACCATACCTCAACACCGAATACAGCATCCTGAGCTTTGACCGGTTCATTCTCTGTAGCTTTACCTATCAATTCAATACCTTTCCCAGCATTTTCAATCGATAGAGTTGTAGCCATAGGCCCTCCTTCCGGAGTGTACATTGAATAAACATGCCAACTCGGCTCAATAGTAGCTTTGAATACTAATTCATATTCATTGTTTCCCAGGCTTTTCTGGGAAAACGACCATTTAGCAGGATTTTCTACCTGTGCAGACACAGTAAAAATTCCTACGATGAACGTTAATAAAAAAGCAAACAATCCTTTTTTCATAAATTTACCTCGTGAATTATTAATAAAGTGATCTTTTATCTTCATTCTTGAGCACATTGAGTGCAAAAATTCTACACAAAAATATTATTAATTTTTTTTTACAATAACTCTA
>CAJJNP010000062.1 GCA_905193145.1 uncultured Odoribacter sp.
GGTTCCGACCCATATTTTATGGTTGTTGTCTTCTATTAAACTTCGGCAATTCTTCCACTTTATGTCAGTAGGTACATGAAAATTGTCAGTATCCTTATTGTAAAAATTTACGCAGGATGTTCCTTCTGTACCTACAATGAGATTTCCTTTTGAATCTTCAAGTATAGCCAGTATTCTATTGTTGGATAAGGAAGTTGTATCATTATTGATGTGGTAGTAATTTTTATAGTTGGTACCATCATATTTACATAGACCATCGTAAGTTCCCATCCATACAAAACCGTTTTTATCTTGAATAATGGAAGTAACGGCTTGTTGCGGAAGCCCTTCATTGACAGAAATAACATGCAAACGCGACGAAAGAATGTCCGCGTTAGCAGTTTGTCCATACGTACTTATTGAGAATGCAGCTAATAGAAAAATGTATAAAATGTAGATCATAATATGATTCGTTCAGGTTCTTAATCTTTTCGCAAAAATATATGTTTTATTATTCTTATCCTATATTCCAAATTTATAATTGGCCCAATGGTTCATTCGAGCAAAAGAAAGACACTTTAGAGCAATGGTGCAGTATGTGAGATTTGTACATTTGCAGCAGTTATTAATCTTATATTATAATTCCATGAAAAAATTATTATTCGCTACCTTATTACTTTTATGTAATTTAATGGTAAATGCACAAATTAAGGTGACTGGTACCGTTTATTCTGAACAAAATCGTGAAACATTAATCGGTGCTACGATTATCATTGAAGGAACCGAAACCGGAACCATCACTGATCTTGATGGTAAGTTCTCAATTGTTTGTAGTACTTTGCCTGCTAATATCAAAGTTTCTTATATGGGTATGGATTCTAAAGTCGTGACGGTTAAAAGTCAGAATGATTTACCTTTAAAAATTTATCTGGAAGAAACACAAAATGAAATTGACGAAGTAGTGGTAATTGGTTATGGAACTGTTAAAAAAAGCGATTTAACCGGATCTGTAACTTCCATGAAAGGATCGGATGTTAGTAATTCTCACATGTTATCATTAGACCAGGCAATGGCCGGAAAAATGGCTGGTGTAAATATTACAAACACGAGTGGAGAACCGGGAGCCGGTATTAGTATTCAAATTCGTGGTACTGGTTCTATCAATTCGGATAGCGAACCGTTATATGTCATTGATGGTGCCCCGATATCCAAGGATGCCGGTACCGGAGTTGGCGATCCGAAAGGATTAAGTTCGGCAGTGTTTAATCCTTTATCATCTTTAAATCCGAATGATATTCAATCAATCGAGATTTTGAAAGATGCATCGGCTACTGCAATATATGGTTCACGTGGAGCTAATGGCGTTGTTCTAATAACCACAAAATCCGGTATGGAAGGTAAGCCAGTTGTCTCTTTTTCAACCTATGTCGGTGTTGGAAGTGTGTCCAAGAAAATAGATGTACTGCAAGGGGAAGATTATTTGAATTATATGAAATATGAACGTGAAGATCCGGATTATATAGCAAAATATGATTCTTTACAAAACACTCCGTTCTATGATTGGCAAGATTATCTTTTTAAAAATTCTATTACTCAGGATTATAATATAGGTATACGAGGAGGAACAAAGACAACTAAATATTCAATGAGTGCAGCTTATACCGATCAGTCCGGATTGGTAGAAAATTCCGGATTTGACAGATTTACAATCCGCTCGAGAGTAGACCAAAATATAGGGAAGAGAGCCAAGACGGGTGTTAATATTAATTTTTCGAAGACTTCTCAGGATGGTGTGCCTTCCGGTGGCTCTAAGGATACAGGAGCGGATGTCTTTCAGCAAGTTTTAAGTTATCGTCCGGCAAATGTCCGTTTTAATAGTTCTGATTTTGACTGGGATGGAGAATTGACAGGTGATTATAATCTTCAAACGAATCCTCATGACTATGTAACTACTGTACAGAATAGGCTAAGTAGTGTGAGAACGACTGCTAACGCTTATATACAATATGATGTTATAAAAGATTTGCAGTTCAAAACTTCTTATAATGTTGATATGATTAATACCAACAAAGAGATTTTTTATGGTCCCTCTATTGCAGCTGGTGCTTCTGTGAACGGTCGTGGGGTAAACTCTTGGGCAAAACGCTTTAATTGGTCTTGGGAAAACATACTGACTTATAACAAAGTGTTTAAGAAGCATCATAGTCTTAATGCAATGGTGGGCTATACAATGGAAAAGAATAGTGGCAGGAATTTTTCTATTGAAACTACTGATTATCCAGCCGCTTATTCTGATTTGACAGGTGGCAATGTAGGGCTTGGATTGAATATAATGGCACCTGATGTTAAAGATTATGCCAGTACATTGCTTTCTTATTTGGGGCGTGTGAACTATTCTTATAAGAGTAAATACTTGTTTACGGCAAGTTTCCGTGCAGACGGTTCAAGTAAGTTTCCTAAAGGGAATAAGTTTTCCTATTTTCCTTCAGCTGCTATAGCTTGGAATATTCATCGTGAAAAGTTTATGCAATCCTTAAAAACAATTGATGAATTAAAGTTAAGATTCAGTTATGGGCGTACCGGTAATCAGGGAATACCTGCATATAGTAGTTTGTCTACTTATTCAAATGTGTATTATTCATTTAATGAAAGTGGTGGCATAAGACCTTCTTCTACATTAAAACCCGGTATTGCAGTGGGTTCTATAGCTAATCCTGATTTGACATGGGAAACCACTGAACAATATAATGTCGGATTTGATATGGCATTGTTCAATAATAGGTTATCGTTATCCGTAGATGCCTACTATAAAAAGACTTTTGATTTATTACTCGATAAACCTTTGGATTACACGACCGGTTTTAGCACCATGATGTATAACTCTGGTAGTTTGGAAAATAAGGGAATTGAATTTGTAGTGAATTCTGTCAATATCTCCAACAAGGATTTCTCTTGGACTTCTTCTTTGAATATGTCGTTTAATAGGAATAAAATTCTTGATTTAGGAGAGAATTCGGCTTTGACATTCAATGCAGGCAATATTTATAATGAAGCTTTTATCCTTGAACCGGGGCAGGCAGTAGGAACAATGTATGGGTTTATCTATGATGGAGTTTATCAGTACAAGGATTATAAGAATTTTTATAAAAACAACGATCCATCGCAAGGATTATTATCAATCGAACAATGTCGGGAAATTTATAATCGTGCCAAGAATGGTGAAGAGAAACTGGTGCTTATGGATGGACAACCTAAATATGCAGGGGATGTTCCATTGCCGGGAAGCGCAAAATTTAGAGATGTAGTGGGCGATGATAATAACATTACTACAGATGATAGAACTTATATTGGAAACAGCGAACCTAAATTTACAGGTGGATTTGTTAATAAATTCAATTATAAAGGATTTGATCTGAATATTTTCTTGTCATTCTCATATGGTGGTAAATTGTTTGTGACCAATTATTATCCGGTTTGTGGTTATAATAATCGTAATATATTGCAAAGTATTTATGATGAGGCGTGGAGACCATATAGAGATTCAAACGAATGGCCGGATTATACCATAGACTCATACAAAAACTTAGCATCGAGTTTGTTTGTAGAAAACGGTTCCTATCTTAAGATTAAAGATATTACTTTAGGTTATACTTTGCCAACGTCATGGCTTGAAAAAGTAAAGATAAGCAGAGCTCGTATCTATCTGACAGGCCAAAACTTATTTACATTTACAAAATTTAAGTGGTATGATCCCGAAGTCGCTTCTAATAATCCGATTACGGGTGGTATGTACCGTTTTGTTTATCCAAGTTCAAGAACCATTATTACAGGTCTTTCTATCGATTTTTAAACAACCCTAAATAAATACAAGATGAAAAAAATATATAAATCATTACTGTTTGCTGTAACTCTTACGGTGACTTCATGTGAGATTAATTTCCTGGACGAAAAAATGACGACACAGTTAGGTGGAGATCAAGTTTATACGAAAGTTAGTGATTATGAAATGGCATTGATTGGTATTTATGATATGCTCGGTACACGTAGCTTGCCAACATTAGGTAATGAAATTACCAATTATTTGACCAATTATAATGCCGGACTACCTTTGCTTAACGAGTTGGCGACCGATGAAATGGGGGCCATTACTGCCGGTGCTTCTAAACAATTGATGCTCGAAGAATTGGATAAATGCAAACCGACTCCTCAAAATGGCATTATTAAATCTTTCTATGCCGGTCAATATGCCATGATTAATAGGGCAAATGATTTAATTTTTAATGCAGAAAAGTCTGGCATTGAAAGTGTTATTGTCAACCGTTGTGTTGCTGAAGCTAAATTTTTGCGTGCTCTCTGCTATTACAACTTGACTTCTGTTTTTGGTGGATGTGTGCTTACTACATTGCCAGGGTCGGAACGAGTAGGTGAAAACATGCCGCGATCATCTACTGAGGCAGTATACGGACAAATATTCCAAGATTTGATAGATGCTTATTCTGTACTACCTGTCAGTTTTGCGGCAGAGAAAGAGATGGGACGTGCTACCAGAATTGCGGCTGCGGCTCTTTTGGCACGGGCAAGCTTAACTGCTGCTACGATGGGGAAATATGCTCACATTTCTCCGGATATGGCTTTGGAAGATGGAATAAATTCATATGAATGGGCTAAAAACAAATTTGCCGAATTAATTAGCCAAGCAAAAGACTATGCACAGAAAGTGATAGATGAGGGATATGGAGGTAATGAAGAGGTACTGCTATCTATGTCTTATGCAGATAGTTTTTATCCTTCGGAAAATACTCCTGAAGTTATTTTTGATGTACAGTTTAAAGATGCTTTATCGCAAGAAGAAGGTGGTTGGGTAGGTCAAATATATGGTCCCGGTTCATGGAACTGGGTACTTCCGACAGGCAATGTGGCCAATACTTATATGCCTTATGGAGGAGCTACCATTGCTGATAATTTTCCCAGTAAGCCCACGAAAGAGACGTGTGATATGAGAAAATACAAGAATATAACCAATTTTCAGTATAAAGGTGATGGAACCTTATGGCCTCCTACGGCGGCAAATAAAACTTATAATTTGGGGAAATTTGCGATGGAGAAAAAGCCTGATTATCCTAAACAACGTACACCGATCAATTATGTGGTACTTCGTCTGGCAGAGATGTACTTGGTTTTAGCGGAAATAGAAGCAGAACAGAATGGCGGACCTACTGACAGAGCTTTACGTTTGCTAAATTATGTCAGACGCCGTTCGGCTAATGAGACTATTTTACCGGAAATAACGAAGGAGAATATGGCTGATCCTTCCATTGTAAAACCGATAACAGGCATTACTCCAAAAGACCAGTTGGAAGAGTTCAGAATGGCACTTATGCAGGAACGAATGTTGGAATTTTTAGGAGAAAGCCTGCGCAGGGTCGATTTGATTCGTTCTGGTTGGATGAAAGAGTATCTGGAATATACCAATGTGGAAGATTATGATAAAAATAAATATATATATAAGAGAAGGCAATTTGAAGATTATTCGATTTTTCTTCCGATTCCTTCAAGAGAAATTACAATTACTAATAATGTCATAAAGCAGAATTTTGGATATGGTAATTAAAACTTTAAAAATGATGGTTTCACTTGTTACAAGTGGAACCGTCATACTCCCGTCGGTCGCTCAGGAAGCGGCTTCTAATAAAATTGAAGGTAATCCCAATATTTTATTAATCATGGTGGATGATTTGGGATTGGGTGATTTGTCGTGCCAATATGCTAAAGATGTACAGACTCCGAATATTGACCGGTTGTTTCATCAAGGCGTTCGTATGGACAACTTTTATGCAAATTCATCCGTATCTTCTCCAAGTAGGGCCGGGCTATTGACCGGTTGTTTTCCGGATATGGTCGGAGTACCGGGAGTAATCAGAACTGATCCTAAGGGGAGTTGGGGCTATCTTTCTCCGGATGCTACACTCCTTCCCGAAATGATGAAAAAAGCCGGTTATCAAACTGCAATTATCGGTAAATGGCATTTGGGACTTGAGAGTCCTAATTTACCCAATGAAAGAGGTTTTGATTTCTTCCATGGTTTCTTGGGAGACATGATGGATGATTACAATACGCACTTGCGTAGAGGTTTCAATTATATGCGACTCAATACTGAAGAAATCGATCCTCAGGGACATGCCACAGATTTGTTTACTGACTGGGCGTCCGATTATATATTTAAAGCGAGAAAGCAAGATAAACCATTTTTCCTATATCTGGCATATAATGCACCTCATTCACCGTTGCAACCACCTGTGGAATGGGAAAAAAAGGTTCGTAAACGCCATCCGAATATTTCTGAAACTCGTGGAAAGTTGGTTGCTCTCATTGAGCATATGGATGATGGAGTAGGTAGAGTAATCAACTCTTTAGAGAAAAGCGGACAGTTAGATAATACTCTTATTATTTTTTGTTCGGATAATGGGGGAGATCGGAAATCGGAAGCAAATAACGGCCCTGTAAGAGGAGACAAAGGTGATATGTATGATGGGGGGATAAAAGTGGCTTGTTCTCTATATTGGAAAGGCCATTTGGAACATAGAAGGGTCAATAATTTAGTAATGATGTCGGATATATTCCCTACCTTATGTGATTTAGTTCAACTTCCTGTAAATCATCGGATAGATGGGATATCAGTACTTCCGTTATTGCGTAACCAAGAACAAGTAACTGATGATCGTTATCTGTTTTGGGTACGTCGTGAACACGGTGATATAGGCGGGAAAACTCAAAATGCTGTTAGATACAAAGAATATAAATTACTGCAAAACAGACCTTTTGAACCTTTGCAGTATTTCAATATGAAACAGGATTCCAAAGAATCTCAACCCTTAGAGAAAGATGCCGTATATTCTAAATTGTATAAAGCAATGGTTGAACATTATAGAATATCGGGAGCAATACCTTGGCAAAGACCTTTAACTAAATAAAATCAATGAAGAATATAAATAAAATTGTATATTATTTGCTGATAGCTTCAGCGAATATATTTCTTACTACTGCTCAGCAATTTACCATCGATTTGAATAAGAAATCCTGTGCTAAAGAGGGAATTATTGAAGTTGAACTTAGTGGTGAAAATCCGGATAGTTTGGGCGTATTAAGATATTATCAACTTAATTTACCTAACTATGATAAGGCTGTTTATTATGCACAAGATACTTATTATGATTATTGGCAGGTAAACGGAAACAGAGTACTTCCTTGGATATTTACACCGAATACTATTGGAGATTTGTTTGTGAAACCTGCTTATGGGGTAGACGATCAACAAAACTTGGCATTTAAAAATGCCGGGTTTAAAAATAGGACCAGATATGTATCAAGAAGTGGTTGTTTCATGCAAACTTCACTCAAAGACGGTAATGTACTTGCGTTATTGCCATTGGCTAATTCTGAAACAATATCTGATTTATATGTGACCGATGATGGAAAATTGATTTTGCGTGTAGCAAATTATGGAACACAGTCGGTTTCGGGGAAAGTGTCTGTATTGGCATGGAGCTTTGGAAGTAATACTAATGAAGCATCTTATTTGCTTTTTAGCCGATTACTAAAACATGACGAATATAAAAAGACCATGCGTTTGCGCTATCAGAAAGATTATCCTGAAATGTTTAAGTACTTAGGGTGGTGTACTTGGGAGCAATATAAGAAAGATATTAATTCTGAGTTACTTAAAAATGAAATTATAAAGTTGAAAACTATCGATTTGCCAATCCGCTATGCCATTATTGACGATGGACATCTTTCTTCACGTTCTGCAAAAAATATAAAGAACCAGTTGACAAGTTTTCTTCCTAATGATAAGTTTCCTCAAGGATTTTCTCCTTTACTCTCACTTCGTGAGCCGGATGGTTTGAAATGGATGGGGCTATGGCAGAATTTCAATGGGTATTGGGGAGGTTTTTCACCCGTAAATAATTTCGGAAATGAAATCAATCAATGTTTGCAAACAATTGAAAAGACGGGTTATACGATGCCGCGAATCGATTCAGTGTGTATTTCCAAAGTGTATCATGCATTTTTGGGACAATCGGCATCCGATGGCTTTGATTTTCTGAAAGTAGATTGGCAAGCTGCTAATTTATACATGCAACGATATAGCGAGAATGCGGCAAGAGGTGCTTTTTTAGCATCAAGAATTGTAGATGACATTGCCGATCGCTATTTTTCTAATGGGCTTATCAATTGCATGGCTATGAATAATGCGGTTTTACAAAATACTTATCATACAAATGTTACAAGAACCAGTATTGATTATAAACTGAATAATATGTTCATGGCCAAAGAACATTTGTTGCAATCTTATCATAATGCTCTTTACATATGTCCTACAGTGTGGGGAGATCATGATATGTTCCACTCTTCTGATAAAGTATGTGGTGACATAATGGCTTTGTCTAAAGCCATGTCTGGCGGACCGGTTTATTTATCGGATGCTCCTGATCAAATATCTTTTTCTAAAGTATCACCTTTATGTTATGATGATGGCTTGATAATACGTCCTTTGGCACCTGCTACAGTTATGGAACGTTCGGTATTCACAGCTCCGTTGATTGAACAAGTGCCTTATTATGTTTCTGCACCATTGGAGAATGGAGTTGCTGCAGTTGTTATTTACAATTTGTGTGTGGATTCTGTGACGGTTTCAGGCACGATCGATTCTTCTGATTATTCTATGACAGGAACTTTATTGCAACCCTATTCGGGAAAATGGAAGTTACCCGAAGAAGGACTTTTTTTGTATGATTATGATGCGCATACAGGATATCCTATCGGTAAAAACAAACATAAATTTCAAATATCAGGATTTGATGATAAATTGTATTTCTTTATACCAATATATAAAGGATGGGCGGTAATTGGTCGGACAGATAAATATTTATCCCCGGCTACTGTATCTGATATCAAATATAAAAGAAACTCTTTAGAACTGACATTATCTGAGGCTGGTATTTTTGATTTTTGGATGAAAGAGGGTACCCCTTATGCAGAAAATATTACTTTTACCTCATTGGGAAATGGAATTTGGAGGGCGAATGCCGAGCATATTTCAAATAATAGAATAATAATATTAAAAAAATAATAGAGTGATGAAAAATTTATTATCGATAAGTTCTTGTGTTGCATTTGCCGGATTGACATCTTGTGCAGGAGGTTCAACTTCTGAAAAGCAGATAACTCCCAATATCATATATATTTTAGCCGATGATTTAGGGTATGGGGATATTGGTATTTTGGGTCAAAAAATTATCAAAACACCTAATATTGACAAGCTGGCTTCTGATGGTATGATTTTTACTAACCACTATTCAGGAGCACCGGTTTCCGGACCATCCAGATGTATACTGATGACCGGAAAACATTCGGGACATAGCAGTATCCGTGGTAATAAAAGTATTGCCGGAGTGGGAGTGGCCCCCATCAACAATAATGATATTACTCTGCCGGAAGCTATCAAGAATCAGACAAATTATGTCACAGGTATGTGTGGACGTTGGCATTTAGGAGGTGAATTGACCAATCAAACTCCTTACCATCGTGGTTTTGATTATCATTTTGGCAAATTGAGTGCAGATTTTCCAAATCATTATGGGGTATTTATAGATTCTTTGTGGGACCAGAATGGAATACATATACCCTATGATAAGTATTCCAAAAAGAATATTGAGCCTATGTATGAAAATGGGAAATATTACAATCTTACTGAAGAAGAAAATAGTCATCGGCCAATAAATATGGATAGGTTGGTGACTGATAAGGCCAAGAATTTCATAAAGAGTAATAAAGATAATCCGTTCTTTTTATATGTGGCTTATTCTCTGATGCATGCTCCGATGGAATATCATGCTGATATGCCGATAGAGGCGAATGATTGGCCCAAAGAGGAAAGGGCTTTCGCTTCTATGTTGATGAGTCTTGATAAATATGTTGGGGAAATAGTAGCTCAGGTGGATGAACTTGGTTTAGGCGAGAATACGTTAATTGTATTTACCAGTGATAATGGGGCACACAATGAAGGTGGGCATGATTATCGCTTCTTCCACTCGACTGGTGACTATAGAGGATTTAAGCGTGATTTGTATGATGGAGGAATGCATACACCTATGCTCGTGCGCTGGACAGGAACTATTCCAGAGGGATCGCAGACGAATCTTTTGTCCGCTTTTTGGGATGTCATGCCTACTATTTGTGAATTGGCTGGTGCTCCTATTCCGGAACAAACAGATGGGATTTCTTTTGCTCCGACATTGTGTGGTAAAACTCAGGAAAAAGTTCATGATTATTTATATTGGGAATTTAACGAGCGTTCGGAACGTGTAAAACCGAGACATGAATATAAACAGGCTGTGGTATTTGATAATTGGAAAGTTGTCAAATATATTGATGCCGATAAGATTGAAGTGTACCAATTGGACAAAGACCGTTCGGAATCTAATGATGTGGCCAAAGAGCAACCTGAAATAATCGAGAAAGCTTTGCGTTATATGGAAGAGTCTCATCAACAAAATCCGATATTTCCATTGACTAAAGAAGAACGGAATATCAATTAAAAGAAGATGTCATGAAAAAGACAATATTTGCATTAATTATTTGCCTATGTTGCTTAAATAGCGTTTTTGCATTCAAGTATAGTAATACTCCTGCTGGAATGATTTATTTCGCCAGTCATGGTTATGTTGAGAATAATGAAGTTTTAAATAATCCATATATTATTGGGGGATTGTATACAATGCATTGGTCTGTGATAGAGTCGGAGCAAGGTAAGTATAATTGGAAAGAGGTGGATGATTTTGTGAATCGCTGGACAAAGGCTGGAAAAAAGGTCGCTTTGCGTATCATGTGGTCAAGTAGTGGCTATTGGAGAAATCCAGTGGCTGGAAAGCCTACTCCGGCATGGGTATGGAAAGCTGGTGCCAAGTACGCTTATCATAAAGAGAGTAATACTGAATTAGCTTTATTTTGGGATCCGATATTTAGAGAACATGCCATGAATTTTATGAAAGCTGTCAACAAACACTTTAAAAATAATAAGGAGATACTTTTTATCGATGTTACTCCAGGAGCAGAAACAAATCCATATCGTTTTGGAACAATCAATAGAAAAGATCCTCAATTTAAAGAATCTTTTTCAAAAGTTCCGGCCAGTGATGGCCGGACTTACACAGAAGATTTGTGGACAGAAACAATTAAAAGCTGGATAAAGCAAACTGCCAAAGTAATGACTGATATCCCTTGTTTGGTAACGTTGAATCAAGGAAGTCTTTTTGGACGGAATAATTTTCCGGTTTTCGGTCAAACAGCCGTGGATAATGGTATGTATGTCGGTCAAAACGGCATACACGAAAACAGCTATCAGGGAAATGATGCACTAAGAACTAAATTATTTAACCAATGGAAGAATAAGACTAAATTATTCTTTGAGATGGTTCATGCTGCAGAAACGCAAAACACAGGCTCTATGCAAGGAGTTATTGAAGCTGCCAAGCGCATAGATTGTGACTATTTGAATGTGTATCCTCAAGATGTACTTAAATCAACTGTAGGAACCTCCTGCTATAATACAAAATGGGATGAGGCTCTAAAAAATGGCTATAATTATTTCTCATCTAAAGCGAAAGACAAATGATAAGAATAATCCTTTTTTTATTATGTGTTGTTATGGGGAGTGTTTCATGTACCGGAAATACGCCACCTAAGACTTCTCCTTCTATTAAGAATCAGACAAATACGAATGGGGGACTGATTTATTTCGCATCGAAACAACATCGAGACGATTTGGCTATACAAAATCCTTATATTGTGGGGGCGCTTTACACTATTTATTGGAGTGAATTGGAAAAGAGTAAAGGAGAATATGATTGGAGCGAGTTGGATGAATTTTTCAAGAAATGGTCGGCCGGAGGTAAAAAAGTAGCTATACGGGTGATATGGATATCTACAGGACTGTGGCCACATGAAGTGGCGCGTCATCCATCTCCAGACTGGCTTTGGAAGGAAGGGGCCAAGTATTATTATGATGAAAAGACTCAAACGGAGATACCGTTATTTTGGGATCCTATATATAATAAACATGCTCTTCGTCTAATGCAAGCTATTTATGATCGTTATGGGAAAGATCCGAATTTGTTATTTGTATCGGCAACACCTGGATATGAAACATTTCCTTGTCATCCTAAGACCGGTAGTGTAAGCACTAATTTCTTTGAAGATTTTTCAAAAGTCAGAGATAGTCAAGGGCGGGCTTATTCACCGGAATTATGGAAAAGTACTGTCAAGAATTGGATATCATCTATTTCTGCGATGTATAGCGATGTACTTACTTTTGTTTCACTTAATCGGGGGGGGCTGTTTCCTGAAGAAGATTATTTTCAGTTATTTGGTGAATATTCTGTAGAGTGTCATGTGATGGTTGGGCAGAATGGAATAAAAGCTTCAAGTTACCAGAATCAAAATGGTGGGCGTTATAAGCTATTTAGACAATGGAAACAGCAGGTTCCTGTTTTCCAAGAGATGGCATTGGCTTCTGGTAATATAGAAAGACAGGTCGGTTCCTTAATGGGAGTAATGGAAGCGGCAGTAAGAATAGACGCAGACTATTTGAATGTTTATGCCGTCGACGTTCTTAAAGGGACAAAAGGATATAAAGATTATGATCCGTCTTATGAACAAGCTCTTAAGTTCGGATATGAAAAATTACAATTAAAAAAATGATAATTATGCAGGTAAAAAACATTTATCTATTACTGGCTCTTTTATTTTGCTTTTTTTTAAGAATGAACGCTCAAAAAACGGATTATAGCAAGGGACTGCTTTATTTTGCCAGCTATGAAAGCTCTGAGGATGATTTGGTAAAAAAGAATCCATATATCATAGGAGCTGTCAGAACTATAAAATGGGCAAATATAGAGAAAAAGGATGGTGTATATGATTGGAGTTCGATAGATCAGTTTATAGCATCGTGGGCGAAATACAAAAAGAAAGTAGTATTGAGAATGCAGTGGGTAACAAGTGGCTACTGGAAAGATCCGATGTCTAAAACACCGACTCCCGAATGGGTTTGGGAAAAAGGAGCTAAATATGCGTTTCATGCTCCCAGCCAGACGGAAATACCATTATTTTGGGATCCGATATACCAACATTATGCTTTACGATTTTTATCTAAAATAGCAGAACGATACGATAATAATCCAAATATTCTCTTTATTGACATCACTCCGGGAGCTGAAACTAATCCATACCGTTTTCGTTCTATCAATAAAAAGGATCCGGATTTTAAAAAGGTGTTCATGAATATCGAGTCGAGCAACGGATGTAAGTACAGTGAGGATTTGTGGAAAGAGACTGTTTTAGAATGGTTACCTAAAGCTTCTGGTCTATTTAAAAAATTACCGACTGAAGTGGCATTAAATAAGGGCTCTTTATTTGATAATAATAATTTTGAGCTGTTTGGAAATCGGGCTGTTGAATGTGGAATGTATATTGGACAAAATGGACTTTCGGGCAATCGATACTCCGAAAAGGAATCCGCTAAGGTACAGCTACTGTCATCGTGGGCAAAAAAAACAAAGATCTTTTTTGAGATGGTCGGTGCGACATCCAAAGATGTAGGATCCCTTAAAGAAATAATGGATGCCGCATTCCGTGGAAAATGTTCTTATTTGAATGTCTATGCCAAAGACGTTTTAAAAGGTACTAAGGGATTTCCTGAATATGATAATACCTATGAGGAAGCTCTTGAATATGGAAACTCTTTATTAAAGGAATCTTATTAATATGAACGAGAAATGAATAAATTTTTAACTTTGACAGCCACTTCATTGGCTGCATTGCAAATGCAAGTTGTGGCGCAGGAAACACGCCCCAATATTATATATATTATGTCTGATGATCACGCTTTACAGGCTATAAGTGCTTATGGAAGCAGGCTGGCTAAAGTATTACCAACACCTAATCTCGATAGAATTGCAAATGAAGGGATTCGCATGGATAATTGTTGCGTTACCAATTCTATCAGTGCTCCGAGCCGGGCTTGTATTATGACTGGTCAATATAGTCATAAAAATGGTGTATATACATTGGATGACGGTCTGTTACCAACGCATGACAATTTTGCTAAAGAGATGCAAAAAGGTGGATATCAGACAGCTATTATCGGGAAGTGGCATCTGAAATACGAACCTGCAGGTTTTGATTACTATAATGTGTTACCAGGACAAGGTCGTTACAAGAATCCTGTTTTGATTTCCAAAGAAGAACGGAAAGGAAACACATGCCCTTTTGATAAAACTCCCGGCAAAATCTATCAAGGACATTCTACGGATGTGATAGCGTCTCAGGCTATAAATTGGATGAAAGAGCATAAAGATGATAATCAGCCATTTATGTTGATGTGTCATTTCAAGGCCCCTCATAGAAGTTGGGAATATGCAGAACGTTTTTCAGATTTATTGAAAGATGTGGAAATTCCGGAACCGGAAAATATGTTTGATACTTATGAAGGAAGGGCTTATTACACTAAGTTACAGACAATGAGTTTGGAAGACATGAATGAAAAGGACATGAAATGTGAATTACCGGCTAACTTGTCAAGAGATGAATTTCGAAAATGGGCATATCAACGTTATATGAAAGATTATTTACGGTGTATAGCAGGAATTGATGAGAATGTTGGGCGTATTTTGAAATTCTTAGACGAGAACGGACTTGCTCAAAATACCGTTATTGTTTATACTTCAGATCAGGGCTTTTATTTAGGAGAGCATGGATGGTTTGATAAACGATATATGCAAAAAGAGAGTTTAAATATGCCGTTGTTAATACGTTATCCCAATGAGATAAAGCCGGGTAGTACCAATAAGAGTATCATTATCAATGCCGATTTTGCTCCTACTTTATTGGATTATGCAGGAATTTCAAAACCGAGCTATATGCAGGGTGAAAGTTTCAGAAGTATTTTGAAAAACGGAAAAGAACCTAAAGGATGGCGTGATGCAATGTATTACCGATACTGGATGCATGGTGACCAACATCATCATACTGTAGCACATTATGGTATTTGCACTGAACGGTATAAACTTATTTATTATTATGGTAAGACATTGAACAAGAAAGGAACTCACGAAATGCCTTATACTCCCGATTGGGAACTTTTTGATATGAAACGCGATCCGCAAGAAATGAGAAACTTCTATAATGATAAACGTTATCGGAAAGTAGTCGCTGACTTAAAGGAGAAGCTATATCAATTGAAAAGTGCTTATCAAGATAATGAATAATATAAATCGATGAGAATGAAGAAATTATTTTTAATATTTTATCTTGTATCTTGCACATTAGCTCATGCACAGGTAGTAAAAAATAATTTGTCAATAAATACGGAGAATACTTGTATGGTATTTTCCGTTACTACTGACGATGAGGTAATTTACAGGTATTATGGTAATAAGCTTCGAAACTTGGATGCCTTTTCTTACGAGTTGCGTAAGAATCCTCATCAGCCATTTCCAGCTTTATATCCTACATTTGGGGGGACTACCTCTATAAATCCTGCACTTAAGCTTACTCATGGGGATGGAATAATGGCATCTGAATTGAAATTTTCCGGTATTCGGACAATTCCTGTTAGTTCGGATGTTGTCGAAACTATAATTGAGTTAAAGGATAAATTATATGATATAAATGTCTCTCTTCATTTTAAGGCATATCAAAAAGAGGATATTATAACTCAATATGTCACGATAAAGCATCACGAGAATAAAAGTATAAAAATTGAAAATATTGCTTCCGGCTATCTAAATCTTCATGCGGATCATTATTATCTAAGTCATTTTGCCGGTGCTTGGGCCAATGAAATGCTATTAGAAGAGGAATTACTAACCCATGGGATTAAATCCATAGAGAGTACTAAAGGAGTACGAACGGCACAGACTGAAAATTCGTCTTTTTTAATTAGCATAGATAAAAAGGCGGATGAGTATTCAGGTGAGGTGTATGCTGGTGCATTGGCATGGTCTGGGAATTATAAACTGTCTTTTCAAGTATCGGAAACTGGAAATTTGGATATAGTTGTAGGTATGAATCCATTTGCTTCCTCATTTATTTTAGAACCGGGAGAAGAAATTAAGACTCCTGAAATAATATGGTCTTATAGCTCTATTGGCAAAAATCGCATTTCTCAGAATTTCCATAATTGGAGTAGGCGTTATGCATTAGCACATGGTAACGATCTGCGTCCTATCGCTTTGAATAGTTGGGAAGGTGTATACATGAATTTTGATGAAAAGGATATTTTATCTTTAATAGATGATGCTGCGAATTTTGGGGTGGAGTTGTTTGTATTGGATGACGGTTGGTTTGGTGATAAGTATCCGCGGGATAAAGCTGATTCGGGATTGGGAGATTGGGTAGTAAATAAAAAGAAGTTACCTCATGGTATCGGTTATTTGGCTGATT
>CAJJNP010000063.1 GCA_905193145.1 uncultured Odoribacter sp.
GTTTTTCTTGAATTTCCGTTTCTTTTTAATATTCTAGGGTTTCAAAACGGGCAATCTGTTTCTTATATACCGGCAGCTCTTGCTATTGAGCTGGACGAAAGATACGGCTTGCATTTATGTGATAAATATAAAATGAATGAATCAGATAATCCTTTGATAGTTCTTCATAAGTTTAAATAGTAACTAATATTTGAGTAAATCATAAAAACAATTCTATATGAACAAGCAATTTTTATATCTGGCGGTAGTGACTCTATGGGTAGGTCTGTACGGATGCAAGGATAAACCGAAGGAAGAGGCTGTTGAAGAGCAGTCCCGGATAGAGCAACAGGACGGAATTACGGAGGTGAAGGTGCAGAAAGCCCGGTATGACCGTTTTGAGCTGGAACTGGTCAGCAACGGTAAGGTGACTGCCCGCAACAAGGCGGTGTTGGGCTTCCAGATAGCGGAAATTGTGGATTCTGTTTATGTGAGCAACGGTTCGCGGGTGAAGAAGGGGGCTCCTCTGGTGTCTGTTGATGGCTATAAAGCCGGAGAGGCTTTCCGGGATGCACGCTTGAATCTGGAGAAAATGAAACTGGAGTTGCTCAGCCGCCTGATGAGCGAAGGTGTCAGTGACCTGAAGGATACGGCGCAGCTGCCGGCGCAACGTCTGCATACGATTATGCTGCAATGCGGCTATACATCGGCTGTCTCTGCTTTTGCGAAGGCGAAGAAGGAGTATGAAAATATTATAACGAGGGCTCCGTTTGCAGGTGTGGTGGCAGATCTGGAAGCACGCCCGTTTAATCCGTCATCGGCTTACAAGAGTGTGTGTACGCTGATTGACGATTCGCAGATGGAGGTGGTGTTCAATGTGCTGGAAACGGAAATCGCTTATCTCCGTCCCGGGATGGAGGTGGAACTGACTCCATACGCCAACAGCAGTGTGATATTGCACGGAAAGGTGGCGGAAGTGAATCCGCGTATCGACGAGAACGGGATGGTGCGCATCAAGGCTGCGGTGCACAATCGGAACAGGGTGCTGGTGGACGGTATGAATGTGAATATCGTATTGAAACGGGAGGTGGCAAATAAGTTGATCGTCCCCAAGAGTGCCGTGTTGCCGCGACAGGGGAAAAAGGTGGTGTTTGTGCATTCGGGCGGGAAGGCTTTGTGGAGGTATGTGACGACCGGCATTGAAAACAGCCGTGAAATCAGTATTGAGTCGGGGTTGAAAGAGGGGGAAGAGGTTATATATGACAACAACCTCGGACTTTCGCACGAGAGTGAGGTTTCTGTTAAAAAAGAATAGTATGAAGCTTTCAGCGTTTTCGATAAATACAATTTTCATTGTGCTGATGCTGTTGGGGATTTCTCTGATTCCCAGGCTGTCGTTACAGCTGATGCCTTCATCGCGCTCGAACGACCTGAGTGTGTCGTTTTCGTGGCCGGGTGCCAATCCGGAGATGCTGGAAATGGAGGTGACATCCAAACTGGAGGGGGCTTTTGCACCGACCAAAGGGCTGAATGCTATCCGTTCCTATACGGGGCAGGGGTATGGCGGCATTACGCTTTCCATTGACAAGCACGAGAATATTGATGCCGTGAAGTTGTATTTGTCTTCTCTGGTGCGCTCGCTGGAGAAGGGGCTTCCCGATGGGGTGCGTGTGAATCCGGTGGAAGGCGGGGAAGTGAATACCGGCGAGAGAAAGGAGGAGAAGCACAGGCTGCTGTTGAGCTATACCATTACGGGACCGGGCAGCAGCCAGGAAGTGGCGGATTATGCGGCGGAGCATATTGTACCCGTCCTGTCGGAATTGGATGGGATTGAAAGTGTGAGTGTCACCGGTGCTGTTCCGTTTGAGTGGGTGTTGTTGTATGATGAACAGTTGCTCAAGGATATCAAGGTGTCGCCGGGGGATATAACCATGGCTATCAGTAAGCATTATTCACAGAGGGATGCCGGAAAGGTGCTGGTGGAGACATTTCCCGACAAGCGGTATTCATACATTGTCTTCAAAGGGAGCAGACAGGAGCAGGATGCGGATTTTTTGAATATTCCGATAAAAAATATCGGGGGGAAAATGCTCTTCCTGCGGGATCTCGTTACTCCGGATTATCGGGAGGCCCGCCCGACATCGTATTACCGCATCAATGGGCTGAACAGAATCAATGTCAATATTTTCTGTGAGCAGAAATCGAATATGATAGACTTGTCGTTGAAGACAAGGACAGAAATGAAGAGGATGGCTGAAGGATTGCCGGACAATTATTCGCTGACGATGGTTCTGGACAACAGTCAGGAGTTGAAGGATGAGTTGAAAGACAATATGGTGCGCACGGGGCTGACTATATTGATTTTGCTGTTGTTTGTATGGATAACAAGCCGCAGCCTGCGTTATCTGTTGATTGTGACGGTCTGCCTGGCAGCAAATATACTGATAGCTTTGGCGCTGTATTGTTTTTTCGGTATAGAGATTCATCTGTATTCCCTTGCCGGGATAACAGTGTCGTTCGGTATCATTATCGACAATGTGATTGTGATGACCGACCACTATCGGCATTATCATAACCGGAAGGTTTTTATGGCGATTCTGGCAGCGACACTGACCACGATGGGGGCTCTGATTGTCATTTTTAATATGGATAATGAGGTGATGAGGAATATGTGGGGTTTTTCTGCCGTGATTATTATCAATCTGACGCTTTCTGTTGCGGTGGCACTGTTTTTTGTGCCTGCGCTGATGGAAAAAATTCCGCTGCGTGCCTCTTCTGCACGCAGGCATTACAGACACCTTCGGCGTACTGTGAGGTTTACCCGTGGCTATGAACGGGTGATACGTTTTCTGCAACGCCACTGGTGGTTGTTGTTTGTGGCGGTGGTATTGGGGTTCGGACTTCCTGTATTTATGATTCCCAATACGATAGACCGGGACAGACCCTGTTCGGAATTGTATAACCGGATTTTCAGTAGCGAACTGTATCTGCAACTGAAGCCTTGGCTGGATAAGGGACTTGGCGGAAGTCTCCGTCTGTTTATTGAGGGTGGCGGCGGCGACTGGCGGCAGCACGACCGTACGGCGAAGGCGCGGACTACACTGAATATGGTGATGACTATGCCGCATGGGGCTTCTCTGGATCAGATGAACGATGCTTTTGTGAAGGTGGAGCAGTTTTTGGCTGGATTTGATGAAATAGAGACTTTTACGTCGGATATCAGTTCGCCCAACCGGGCACAGATGTCCATTGTATTCAAGAAGGAGGAGGAGATGGATGGAGCTCCGGAAAGAATCAAAAACGAGCTGGTCCGTTTTGCCAACAGTATCGGTAATGCGGATTCGGATATTTCCGGTGTGGGACGCGGTTTTTCCAACCGTACGGAGAATGAATACCGGAGTGAGTGTCTGAAAGTGGTGGGGTATAATTATCGGAAGGTGCTGATGTATGCCGATGTGCTGAAACAGAAGCTGGAGCAGCAGAAGCGGGTGAAGAAACTGTTTATCGGCAGTGAACGCAATCCGGACAAGGCGAAGGAGTTTGCCATTGAGGTGAGCAAGGAAAAGCTGGCGCGCAACAATTCGGATGTCGGCAGTATGCTGGTCCATCTGTCGCAGCTGTCCGGTGCCGGTGATGCCCGGACGTATGCCTATATCGGCAACAAACGTTCGACGGTGGTTCTCCGCCCGTACGAACAGCGGACGGCGAGCCTGTGGGAGTTGCGGAACCGTCCCGTACAGGGCGAGCGTTCTGTCTTTCGGCTCAATGATGTCGGGAGTATCAGTGAGGACCGTAATTTTGAGGCTATCACGAAAACAAACCAGGAATATGAGGTGTCGGTGATGTATGACTTTATCGGTGACTATATGCTTTCGGAGAAGGTGAAAGAACGGATTATGAAGGAGATGAACCGGGAAATGCCAATCGGCTTCCGTGTGAAGGAGGGACGTGAATGGGGCGGTTATTTCTGGAAGACAGATGACGGATTTGATATGCGTATATTGTATATCTTGCTGGTGATAGCCATCATCTATTTTATCTGTGCCATTCTGTTGGAGTCGTTGAGGCAGGCATTGGTTGTGGTGACGATAGCACCGGTGTCTTTTATCGGCTGTTTTCTGGGATTTTATTTCTTCGGTTTGCAGTTTAATGAGGGCGGACTGGCTGCTTTTATTATGATGTGTGGATTGTCGGTCAATGCGATTCTGTATATTATTAATGATTATAACAACCGCATCAAGGCAGGAAGTCCGAGAGGGTTGCAGACTTATCTGCGGGCATGGAATGCCAAGATTGTTCCGATATTGTTGACGATAGTCAGTACGATGTTGGGATTTATCCCCTTTTTGATTGGAGAGGTCAGCGACTTCTGGTTCAGCCTGGCTTTGGGGACGATGAGCGGGTTGGGCTTTTCCCTGCTGGTGCTGATGGTTGTGTTACCTGTAATGTTTAAAGAAAAAGTTGAGAAGATATGATAAGATTTTTCCTACAACGTCCAATAGCCGTCCTGATGACTGCCATCGCTTTTATTGTATTGGGCAGTGTGGCGGCTTTCCGGTTGCCGGTGTCGCTGATGCCGGATATCGATATACCGGAAATCAGTATTCATTATACTCGGGATGATGCTTCTGTAAGTGAGGTGGAGAATACCATCACGGGGAATCTCCGCAGTCAGTTGCAGCAGATTCCTCGCCTGGCATCGATAGAGTCTGAATCCCGGGACGGCAGCGGGAGTATCCGGATGAAGTTTGACTACGGAACTTCCATCGATTATGCTTTTATAGAAGCGAACCAGAAGGTGGATGCTGCCATGAATTATCTGCCTCAGGACATGCAGCGGCCTGTGATTGTCAAGGCGTCCACTTCGGATATTCCGGTGTTCTATATCCAGCTGACTCTGAACAGTGCTTCGTCGGAAAAGCGGTTTCTGGAGTTTTGCGAGTTTACGGAGGCGGTGTTGAAAAAACGGTTGGAGCAGTTGCCGGACGTGGCAATGGTGGATATCAGCGGGAATTATCAGCCGGAAATGTATATCTTGCCGGATGCGGCAAAGTTGCGGAGCCTCAATATAACGCAGGAGCAGTTGCGGAACGCCATAGACAAGAACAATCGCATTGCCGGGAGTCTCAGTATTCGTGACGGGTATTACCAATACAGTGTGAAGTTTGTCAGTCAGCTGATGTCTGTCGAAGAGGTGGAGGATATTTATCTCAATATCGAAGGTCGTCTGATCCGGTTGCGTGATATTGCCGAGGTGGGTATCCGTCCGCGAGACAAAAGGGGGCTTTTTTTGCATGGCGAACGCCAGGCTTTGAGTCTGGCTGTCATTAAACAGTCGGATGCCAGGATGTCGGAAATGAAAGAGAAGGTGTCGGAGATGCTGGAGAATTTCAGAAAGGAGTATCCGGATGTCGAATTTGAGGTGTCCCGGGACCAGGCTTCACTGTTGAATTATACCATCAGCAATCTTTCGCAGAGTCTGGTATGGGGTATCATACTGGCAGTGCTGGTGATGCTGTTTTTCCTGAAGGATTTGAGGGCAGCTGTGATTATTGCTTTGAGTATTCCCATATCGACGGTCATTACAGTACTGTTTTTCCAGTTGTTGGGGCTTTCCATCAATACAATATCGTTGGCGGGTTTGATTATCGGTGTCGGGATGATGGTGGACAATTCGATTATCGTGATAGACAATATCAGCCAATACCGTGAGCGGGGATATGCATTGTTTGATGCCTGTAGCCTCGGTACGGTGGAAATCATCCGACCGCTGCTTTCTTCGGTGCTGACAACCTGTGCCGTTTTTATTCCGCTTATATTTTTGGGCGGTATTGCCGGAGCACTGTTTTATGACCAGGCGATGGCGGTTTCTGTCGGGCTTTTTGTGTCGTTGGCGGTTTCCATCAGTATTGTGCCGGTTATCTATCATTTGCTGTTCAGACATGCCCGTACTTCCGGCGTTAACAGGTTGATGCAGAAAATCAGTTTGAAACACTTGGAGGAATATTATACTGCCGGCTATCATTTTGTATTTCACCACCGTCGTCGGGCAATATTGCTCGTTGCGGGTATTATGGTGTTGGGTGTCTGTTCGGTATTCTATATCCGTCTGGAACAGATGCCGCCTTTGGAAATTGATGAGATGCTTGTAAAGGTGGATTGGAACAGCAGTATCCACATGGATGAGAATCACCGTCGGGCAGACAGGATTGTCCGCCGTTTTCAGAACGATTGCGAGGAAATCAGCTGTTTTGTTGGAGAAAAACAGTTTTTTCTGAATCGGGAGGATAATTTGAATCCGAATGAGGCGGAGTTTTATATCCGTGCGGAGGATAACGGTAGTTTGAAACGGCTGTTGAAAAAGTTGCGGGAGTATGTCCGGGAAGAGTATCCGGAAGCCCGTCTGGAGACCGAGAAGGTGAAGAATCTGTTTGAGCAGATGTTTGAGGAGGAGACGGCTCCGCTGATTGCAAACCTGACCGGAGCAAAGAGACGGGAGATGTTACCGGTGGACAGTGTCAATCGGTTTGTCGGGGAGCTGAACCGGAAAATGCCGGGACTTCATCTGAATCCGGTGGCTACGGTGGAGAGGATTGCCTTGCGGTTGCGCCCGGAGCGTCTGGCTCTCTATCAGGTGGATCGGAATGCCGTTATTTATGAGCTGGAGAAGAATATCAGTAAAAACAATATCGGCAAACTGAATACCGGCAGCCGGTATATTCCGATTGTCATTACAGAGACGGAGCAGACCTTGCGGGAGGTGCTTGCCCGTACTCAGATCATGACGAAGGACGGCAAGAATTATATTCCGGCAGAATCGTTGGTCGAGGTGACGGAGTCATGCGATTATAAGCAGATTGTCGGCAAGAAGGAGGGGGTGGTTGTACCGTTGGATATTTATGAGCCGGGAGATACGGAACAGACGATGGAACAGATTCGTCGGGAAGCCCGGGATAATGGAATGGATGTTCATTTTGAGGGTGCGCTGTTTGATGGTCGACAGACGCTTTGGGAGATGAGTCTGATTATCGTTATAGCGGTATTGATGCTTTATTTCATTTTGTCTGCCCAGTTTGAATCGCTGACTTTGCCGCTGATTATTTTGATTGAGATTCCGGTGGATATAGCTTTTGCCCTTCTTACATTGTGGGTGTGCGGCATTTCTATCAATCTGATGTCAATGATAGGAATTATTGTCATGTCCGGTATTATTATCAATGACTCTATTCTGAAGATAGACACGATTATCCGCTTGGAGCGGGAGGGATTCCCGTTGTTGGATGCCATACATGAAGGCGGGGTACGTCGGTTGAAACCTATTCTGATGACCAGTCTTACGAGTATTATTGCGATGATTCCTTTGTTATGGGGCGGGGATATGGGGTCTCAGTTGCAGCGTCCGCTGGCAGTGGCTATGATTAGTGGGATGGGATTCGGTACTTTGGTGAGCCTTTATATCGTTCCGTTGTGTTATTACTATTTGCAACGGATAAGAAATATTCCGAGGGTTTAGATGGTGATATCGATTGGTTTTACGGTGGAAATGACTTACTTTTGCGGCGATATTAAATATTAAGTTTGAATACTTTGAATACAAAGGATTTATTGCAAAAATATTTGTCGGCAAAGGTGATCGAGCGTTTGACGGCAAAGCTGACTGCGGCTGGCGACAAGAAGTTTAAGTTGGTGGAAAATGCCGGGTCGGTCACTCCGCTGTTGATTGGTGCCATGAGGGTAAGCAGACCCGGGGTGCGGGTGGTGGTGTTGAACGACCGGGAGGAAGCTGCCTATTTCTATAATGATTTGATTACCTTTACGGATGAGAAAAAGGTGGCGTTTTTGCCTTCTTCTTATCGAAGGATGATTAAGGACGAGGAGAAGGATAATGATTCGGTGTTGGTGAGAACGGAGGTGCTGAATAATATCAGCAACGGGATTGTGGATACACTGGTCACTTTTCCTGAGGCTTTGGCAGAACAGGTGGTGGATAGACAGGTGCTGGGGAAGATGTCGATGGTGGTGAAGCGTGGTGATAAGATTTCCATGTCGTTTGTGGAGAATCTTTTGGTAGAGTATGGATTTGAACGGAGTGATTTCGTTTATGAGCCGGGACAGTTTTCTATTCGGGGCAGTATTGTGGATGTCTATTCTTTTGCAGAGGAACTGCCTGCCCGCATCGATTTTTTTGGTGATGAGGTGGATTCTATTCGCTTTTTCGGTGTGGAAACGCAGTTGTCCGACCGGAAGGTGGAGCAGGTGTCTATTGTGCCGGATTTGAGCGGACATTCGGAAAGCGGGAGTTTTAAACATACGGATTTGTTTACCTATTTTGCGGAGAAACCGGTTTGGTGGGTAAAGAATGGTTTGTTTTTGCACGATAAGGTGAGGAAATTGCACGAAGAGGCTGGAGATGAGTTGATAGGGTGTGCGGAAGATTTGTTGAAATATATGGAAGAGTGCCCTGTGGTGGAATGGGGACCTGATTTATATTTCAGGGGAGAGGTCATTGAAGTGGGGTGTGAGGCGCAGCCGCCTACGAACAAGCACTTTGATTTGCTGGCGGAGACTTTGCAATCGCGTAAGGCGAACGGATACGAGCTTTATATTTGCTCTAACAATGAGATGCAGATTCAGCGTATTCGGGATATTTTCAAGGATAAAGGGTATGGATTGGAGTTTGAGTGGGTGGAAGGTGTGTTGCATGAGGGATTTTCGGATGCGAAGGAAAAGTTGTGTATCTATACGGAACATCAGATTTTCGATCGTTATCACAAGTATAAATTACAGACTACACGTCTGCGTCAGGGACGTGAGTCGATTACGTTGAGTGAGTTGCAGAATTTGCATCCGGGAGATTATGTAGTGCATATTGATCATGGAATCGGACGGTTTGGCGGTTTGGTGAAGCTGATGAATGATGGTAAGGAGCAAGAGGCTATCCGTCTGGTGTATAAGAATAATTCGGAATTGTATGTAGGGTTGCATTCTCTGCATAAGATTTCAAAATATAAAGGGAAGGACGGGGTGCCTCCGATGGTGAATAAGTTAGGTGGTGAGGCTTGGAACAAGTTGAAGCAGAAGACAAAGTCGCGGGTTAAGGATATTGCGCGCGAGTTGATTGCGTTGTATGCCCGTAGGAAGAAGGAGCCTGCCTTTGCTTTTTCCAAGGACAGTTATTTGCAGGAGGAGATGGAGGTGTCGTTTATGTATGACGAGACACCGGATCAGCTGAAGGCGATTAATGCCGTAAAGGCAGATATGGAGCAGCCGCAGGTGATGGACCGTTTGGTGTGTGGCGATGTGGGATTCGGTAAAACGGAGGTGGCTATCCGGGCGGCTTTTAAAGCGGTGGCGGATAACAAGCAGGTGGCTGTGTTGGTGCCTACGACGGTGTTGGCATATCAGCATTATATCACATTTTCGAAGCGACTGGAAGGAATGCCATGCAGGGTGGAGTATGTCAGTCGGATGAAGAAAAGCAGCGATATCAAGAAGGTGTTGAAAGAGTTGAAAGAAGGAAAGGTAGATATTATAATAGGTACTCATCGTTTGACCAGCAAGGATGTGGAGTTTAAGGATTTGGGGCTGTTGATTATTGATGAGGAGCAGAAGTTCGGAGTGGGAGTAAAGGAGAAGTTGAAGCAAATGAAGTTGAATGTGGATACCTTGACATTGACAGCAACGCCTATTCCGCGTACGTTGCAGTTTTCGCTGATGGGTGCCCGGGATATGTCGATTATCCGGACGCCGCCGCCTAACAGGTATCCGATTGTGACGGAATTGCACCGGTTTGACGAGCAGTTGATTAAAGAGGTGATTATGTATGAGATGTCGCGCGGAGGACAGGTGTTCTTTATTCATAATCGGGTGGAAACTATACGTGATATCCAGGGTATGTTACAGCGGATTGTGCCGGAGGTGAAGAGTTGTGTCGCTCATGGACAGATGACAGGAGAGGAACTGGAGAAGGTGATGCACGATTTTGTGAGGGGAGATTATGATGTGTTGATTGCAACGACAATTATCGAGTCGGGGTTGGATATTCCGAATGCAAATACGATGATTATCAATCAGGCTCAAAATTATGGCTTGAGTGATTTGCACCAGTTGAGAGGACGTGTGGGACGTTCTAATAAAAAGGCGTTCTGTTATTTGCTGACACCTCCGTTGGATATGGTGAATCCGGAAGCTCGGAGAAGACTGAAGGCTATTGAGGATTTCAGCGGTTTGGGTAGCGGTTTTAATATTGCCATGCAGGATTTGGATATCCGTGGTGCCGGAAATATTTTGGGTGCGGAACAGTCCGGTTTTATTGCAGAAATCGGTTATGAAACGTACCAGCGCATTCTGAACGAGGCTCTGTTGGAGTTGAAAGACGAGGAATTCCCGGAACTGGCTGCCGACCGTGGAGACAATGATCGGGTGTTTGTGGCGGATTGTGTGGTGGAATCGGATTTTGAGGCTTTGATTCCGGATTCGTATGTGGAAAATGTGAGTGAGCGTATCCGTTTGTATCGGGAATTGGATAATATTCCGGATGAGGAGGGCTTGGAGAAGTTTGCCAGAGAATTGTCAGACCGTTTTGGCGAGTTGCCGAGACAGGTGTTAGGTCTGATGGATATTGTGCGTGTCAGAAGGTGGTGTATGTCGCTTGGTGTGGAGCGCTTGTTGGCGAAAAATGGTAAGATGACCATGTATTTTGTGAGCGACCAGTCGTCTCCGTTTTATAAATCGGATGTATTTGCCAATGTCTTGAAGTTTGTGCAACAGCAGACGGTGGCTTGCCGTTTTAGTGAGAAGAATGATAAATTGTCACTTATATTTACGGACGTGAAGGATGAAAGCCGAATGGCGGAAATTGTCAGAAATTTAAAAGACAGTGTGTTATGAATTTGGTGGTAGATGCGGGGAATACTCGTATGAAATATGCTTTTTTTAAAGATAATCAATTGGTGGAGGCTAAATATTGCGGGGACAGTCTGCTGGAAGATATTGGCAGATATCGGGGAATGGGTGAACGGGTGGATTTGTTGCTGTCGGGCAGTGGTAGGATTCCTGATGATATGAGGGATATGTTGAAAGGGGCTGTTGACTGGTGGGTTGAGGCTTCTTCTCTGATGCCCTTGCCTCTGAAAATCGGATATGCCACCCCGGCTACATTGGGTTTTGACAGGATTGCGATTTGTACCGGAGCGATGGGAAAATATCCCGGACACCCTTTGCTGGTGATTGATTCCGGGACTTGTATTACCTTTAATTATGTAGATGCGGAAGGGACGTTTTTAGGTGGGAATATATCTCCGGGGGTGGATATGCGTTTTCGAGGATTGCAACATTTTACAGCCAAATTACCTTTGGTGGAGCCTTCGCTGAACTATGGGGGGATGGGGCAGACAACGGATGAGGCTATTCGGAATGGAGTTATGAATGGCATGCTTTTTGAAGTGAAAAATTATATACATGAGTTCATGGAAACGTTTGACGATGGACGAGTGATTGTGACCGGCGGTAATAGTGTATTTCTGGAGAAAAAACTGCCAAACGAAGTCGAGTTTTGTAGAATATTGGGTTTTCTTGGGTTGAATGAGATATTGGCGTTTGCTAAAAAAATATAAGCAGACATGAAAATTCATGTGCTATATTGGCTATTTTAGAAAATTAGTGATATTTTTGCCTTGGATGAATTATAGATAAACTATACAAAACTTAAAAATAAAATCATGAAGAAAATTGTTGCTTTAGCATGCGGGGTTTGCTTGATTGGTGGCGCTGCAAAGGCTCAGACAGTACAGTCAAAATATGGTGTGGACAGTGTGAAAACGATAGAGAGCGCATCTATTTATTCTGAATTTTTGAAACAGAAGAATTATAAAGAAGCTCTGTCGGCATGGAGTTATGTTTTCCACAATGCTCCTGCTTTTCAGACATTGACCTATACGAAAGGCGAGGATTTATTTGCAGGTTTGTACAAGCAGACAAAGGATCGTGCTTATATCGATTCTTTGAAGATGGTTTATGATCAGTGGGTACAATATAGTTATATTAATCCCCGATTTGGAGAAGGCTATATTTTAGGTAAAAAAGGAGCTACACTGATTCAGTTGGGTGTGGCGAATGATGAAGAGTTGAAAGAGGCTTACGGATATTTGAATAAATCTTTCGAGATGGAGGGAAACAAGAGCCATCCGATTACTGTTCAAGTATTGTTCTTTGCGGCAGGAGACTTGATGAAAAAGGATATGGTGTCTCGTGATGAATATATTAACCAGTATATGAAAGTATCTGCTTTTGTTGACAGAGCTTTGAAACATGCTAAGAAACCGGAACCTTTTAAGGCTATGAAAGGTCGTATTGACGGTATGTTTTTCAGTTCAGGAGCTGCAGATTGCGAGACATTGAATCGTCTGCTGACAGAGAAGTATAATGCTGCTCCGGAAGATGTTGAAAATATCAGATCTGTGGTTAGCTTGCTGCGTCGGAACGAGTGTGAGCACTTGGCTTTATATACTACTGTTGCAGAGCAGTTGTATAAATTGGATCCTTCAGCAGAAGCTGCATATAGCTTGGCTACAATGTTTATGAAACGTCAGGATTGGGATAAAGCTGACACTTATTTGCAGGAAGCTATTTCGAAAGCAGAAGATGAAACAGCCAAAGGCGATTATTGTATGCGTCAGGCTCAGTTGAAATTGGCCAAGAAACAATATGCAGAAGCTAAGCGTGCTGCTTTGGCAGCTATTCAGTGTAATGCACAGAATGGTGCAGCCTATATTTTGATTGGTAAGGCTTATGCTGCTTATGCAAATAATTATGGAGAGGATGCTTTTGACCATGCATCTGTGTTCTGGGCTGCTGTAGATAAATTTAATAAAGCGAAACAGGTTGATCCGAGTGTTGCTGAAGAAGCGAATAAATTGATTACTTCTTATACTCCGCACTTCCCCAGTAAGGATGAGGCTTTCTTTAGAAGCGTGACGGAAGGTGCAGATGTTAAGATTGGTGATTGGATTAATGAAACAACCAAAGCCCGTTTCTCGAAATAGGAATTGAAATAAATGAGATATATATTTTCCAGTATGATAAATTTTCGAAGCATTATTGTCCTGTTGGGGACAATAATGCTTTTGTCTTGTAAAAATGATGTGCAGGATGTTAATCGTATTGCTGGCGGTGAAGCACGTCCTGAAATGACCGGACATGAATTGGAGATGATATATTCGGATTCTGCTCGGATTAAGTATAAAGTGATAACTTCCGAATATATCAAAATGACTGAGGGAGAAGAAAAGTATGAGGAGTTTCCGAAAGGACTGTATGCGATTTCTTATGATAAGGAGGGTAAGTTAATGGGGTCGATTAAATGTAAATATGCCAAGAAACTTGAAGATAAGAATCTGTGGGAAGCCAGGAGTGAAGTGGTTGTAGTGAATGCTGAAGGTAAAAAATTGGAAACAGAGTTGTTGTATTGGGATGTTGAGAAGCAGATAATCTATTCTGACAGGTATGTGAAACTGACATCCGGAGAGCAAGTGATTGAAGGACACAAAGGATTTAAGTCTGACCAAGATTTGAATAATCCGATGTTTTACGGTATTACCGGAAAAGTTGAAATTGAAAATAAGAATATCCAATGACCACTTCATTGATTATCATATTAGTTTGTCTGCTGTTGTCTGCATTCTTCTCAGGGATGGAGATCGCTTTCTTGACTTCAAATAAGTTGAGAATTGAGATTGATAAATCGAATAAAGGTGTTTCGCAAGCTTTGATTGATTTGTTTGTTTCAAATTCCGGAATGTATATTACTACTATTTTGGTGGGCAATAATGTCGTGATGGTAATTTATGGTATTTTTATGTCTGAATTGTTATTGCAGAACCTTGCATTCCTGAATTTATCTGTTGGTGCGGAGTTGTTTGTGGAAACGGTTATTTCAACTTTAATTATACTTGTTTTTGCAGAGTTTTTGCCTAAAACAGTATTCCGTTTACGCTCTAATCTTTTCTTGAAGATTTTTGCTGTTCCGGTGTTTCTGTTTTATTTGCTCTTTTTTCCGTTGTCTTATTTTTCTGTATGGTTGGGTGGTATTTTGTTGCGTTTGTTTACCGGCAAGAAACTGGAAAATAAAGAGGAAAACCGTGCTTTCGGAAAGATTGATTTAAATAATTTGATTGAAGAAGGAGAGACAGGAGCGCAAGAGGAGGAGGAAGTCCATGAAATTAAGTTGTTCAGAAATGCCTTGGATTTTTCTGAAGTGAAATTGAGGGAATGTATTGTGCCGCGTCCGGATGTGGTAGCATTGTCTATTGACAGTTCGATAGAAGAGTTGTCTCAGTTGTTTATCAAGACAGGGCTGTCGCGAATATTGATTTATAAGGAAAGTATAGACGATATCATCGGATATGTCCATATTTCTGCTTTGTTTCACAATCCGCCGACAATCAGTAAGGCATTGAGCAAGGTGTTGATTGTGCCGGAAACTATGGCTGCTCAGCGTTTGCTGAATCTCTTTTTTAAAGATCAGAAAAGTATTGCAGTGGTGGTGGATGAATTTGGTGTGACTGCAGGTATTGTGACGACAGAAGATATTATGGAAGAGATTTTTGGAGAGATTGAGGACGAACATGATCATCTGAATTTGAAAGAGGAGATGCTTTCTCCGCATGAATATATATTTTCAGGTCGTCTGGAAGTGGACTATCTGAATGAAAAATATCGTCTGGAGCTTGAAGAACGTGAGGAGTATGAAACGTTGGCGGGATTGATTCTGTACTTTAATCAAAGTATTCCACAAGAGGGAGAAGTGATAGAAATGGGAGATGTTACTTTTACAATTTTGCGAGTGAAGAATGCGCGTATAGAAGAGGTGAAAGTTTCAGTATGATTAGTTTTGGTGATTATAAAAATGCGCCCGGAGAACCTATAGCTCCGAGCGCATTTTTATTGGTGGTAGGTAGTTATTGTTTCCTACGAAAGAATTTTTCAAAACGTTTGATTTTTTCTTCATCCTTCCGGTTGCATATCATGAGGTAGTTATCTTTTTCAGCGATAATCAGGTTGTCTACTCCTTGTATTACAACATTTTTACGGGGAGGAATGTTGACAATGCAGTTATTTGATTCGTTTAAAATGACTTTACCAGAGTTGGAGACATTATTATGTTCGTCTTTGTCGCATAATGCATGGAATGCGTGCCAGGTGCCGACATCCGACCATCCAAAATGTCCTTTCAACACATATACATGCTGCGATTTTTCCATAATGCCTACATCAATGGAGGTGTTGTGACATTGTCCGTAGACACTTTGAATGAAGGAGGGTTCTGACGGGGTGTTCAGTTTGCTGTCTGTCGTGAATAGGGCATGCAGGTCGTACATGTGTGTTTTAAACTCTTCTATAATATCTTTGATGCACCAGATAAATATTCCGGCATTCCATAGAAATTCATCAGAATCGTAAAACATTTGGGCCATTTCGGCACTTGGTTTTTCTGTAAATGTTTTGACAGCAGATATTTTTTGTGTGTTGTCTTTGGATTTTACCTGAATGTAGCCATATTCGGTCTCTGCGCGGGTTGGGGTAATGCCGATTGTGAGCAAACCGCCATGATCAGAAGCAAAGCGCATACCTTCCTGCAGGTCCTGTAGATATGCATAATCATTGCTGATGAAATGGTCGGAAGGAATGGTTACCATGATGGCATCCGGATTGATGCCTCTAATTTTGTAGGCAGCATAGGCAATACAAGTGGCAGTATTCCGTACATATGGTTCTTTGAGTATGTTTTCTGTCGGTATTTCCGGAATTTGTTTGTGGGTGATTTCTTCGTATTCTTTTCCGGTGACAATGAAAATATGGTTGTCTGGAAATATTTGTGAGATGCGTTCGTAGGTTTGCCGTATAAAACTTTTGCCAGAGTGCAGAATGTCTGAAAATTGTTTTGGGCAACGGCGATTGCTGACTGGCCAAAAACGATTACCGATACCGCCTGCCATAATAACGCAATATGTATTGTGGTTCATTCGAATGATATTGTTTTAGTTTTACATCTCGTATCTCTACTTCAAAAGATATACCAAATATACTGTTTTTTTGAATAGGAAATGGGAAAAGTCCAATTATAATTTATACTTTTACCTTGATTTTCTGTAATTGGAAGAGGATATGAAGTTTTTAACTAAATTAGGTTTATATATCATTTTTATCCGAAGGGCATTTGGACGTCCTGAGAAGAAAAAGGTCTATATCCGGGAGTTGATATTGGAGTTTGAAAAATTGGGTCTGAACTCTATTGCATTGGTGGTGATAATATCTTTTTTTATCGGGGCAGTGCTGACTTTGCAAACAGCCTATAATATGCAGAGTCCGTTGTTGCCACGGTATCTGATTGGGTATCTGACCCGTGAAACAATGT
>CAJJNP010000064.1 GCA_905193145.1 uncultured Odoribacter sp.
AACACTTTTCGGCTGCTTTTTGATGCTTCCCAAATTTCCACATATTTTTGAGACATATTTCTGACGTGGAGAATTTGCGGGGCTTATTTTTTGTCACATCGTGCAGGGAGTTGACAAAGGTTTACAACCGTTTACGATGAGCGACAATTTCCACCCCGATATGCAGCAATAGTCACACCGTGAAGACTCCCTATTGCTTATCAAGGCCATTAAAGCGTTCCCATCCAGAAATAGCTAGCTTGCGGTTTGTGACTTTTTTCGATTTGTCAAATATCAGTTCCTTGATATTGATGTCATAGTAGCCATTCAAACTGTAGAGGACTGTTATTAAGGTACGATTTTCTGTCTCTGTAACAGAATGTTCAGATTTGATTCTATAAATCCGGTTTGTTAATGAATATTATTGCAAGAATCATCTTTTTGATGAATTCCTTAAATATTCTTCGTGGAGATGGTAATATTTCTTCTTGAATAATATATACATAACGCTTAACAATGCAAAAACGCATGATAAATATATCCAATGTGCATAAACATTGTTGGGTATCAAATATATAAATCCTATAGATACCGCCAATTGAACGATTGCATATGTCAGAGATACCACGGGGTGGCTTATTTTCAGCTCATTAGCCATAAGTTGATAGACGTGTTTACGGTGAGCCTGTCCAAGATTTTCATGTAGAAGAATCCTGTGACATATAGTCAGACACCCATCCACACCATATACAAGCAGGAATATAAGCCATGTGATATCACCAGTTTTAACTATCAATGCTCCGATGGCAAACAAAAGTATAAATGCTATTCCAACGCTTCCTACATCTCCTGCAAAGCATTTTGCCTTGCCTCTTGGCCTGAAATTGAAAAATGAAAATACTATTACTGCCAACAAAATGATTAGCAGAAAAGATGTATCTACAAAATTATATGTTCTATTAACAAGTAAGAGTGGCAAAAGTACTGCTGCAGAATAACAGGCAGTAATACCATTAATTCCATCCATGAAGTTATAGATGTTAGTTGCACCTACACATACTACAAGAGCCATAGCAATGAAGCCTATCTTTATCCATAAGTCAGATGTTTGGATAAAAGAATTGTTTCCGGCCATGATGAAAAGTTGCCAGACGAGTAAGCCCATTGCCGCGAATTGAACTATAAGTCTGGCTGAATCTGGAAGAGAATGAATATCATCAATGAAACTGATCCCGGCTGCTAATGTTACAGCTGCCAGGAAAAACGGATACTGGAAACCGAAGACTATGCTCCATATCCAAGCCCCCAACAGAAAAATAATCCCTCCTCCTCGTCGTACTATTGATGAGTGACTGCTCCTTTCATTTGGTTTATCAATGATATCAAATTTGTCAGCAATCGTGAAGTACAATAACTCTAAGATGAGAAGAATTACAAGGATGATTCCATAAATTAGGTATGTATTCATAACTTTTTAGGTAGTCGTATTTTAGATGATGCAATGCTGCAATTACCTATTCCCTAATATAAAAAATAGCAATTGCTAATTATAGATATATTTTAGGCCGAAGATTAAAAATATGCATAACTGGCGGGTTGGACATTTGGGGTGATAAAAACCTTTCAATAAATTGATTTACATATCTTTGTGAATATTATCATTGATATGCTTAAAAAAATGCTTTTTCTGTGGTGCTAAAAATGTAGTCCTCAATGGTCTGAAAGCCCGCACTCAGAGATATAAATGCAAGGATTGCGAACGCCGCTTCGACGGGCATACGTCGGAACAAATCACATGTCATAACGGATTATGTAGAGGGCAAGCAAACCTTGGTGCAACTTGCTAACAAGTACGGAGTCAGCGAAAAAACAATCCGCCGAGACCTGGAGGAAATACGGTATATCCGCAAGGCATTCAGATACAAGGATGTAACCATCCAGATGGATACGACCTATTGGGGGCGTGGCTTCGGTCTTATGGTCATCCGTGACGCCGTACGCGGGAAAGTCCTATGGCATAAATATGTACATCACGAGACCATTGCGCAATATGTGGAAGGAGTGGATTGGCTTAAGGACAACGGCTTCCGCATATATGGGGCCGTGATAGACGAGATAAAAGGGCTACCACTGGCCCTGAAGCCCGTTCCTGTCCAGATGTGCTAGTTCCATCAGATGCTTATCATCCGTCGGTACCTACACAGGCCCCTGACCTTGAAGCGTCCAAAGACCTGTTGGACTTGGCGAATACCATAACCAGAACTGATAAGGAGAGCTTTATTGGAGCCTTCAACGACTGGTACGAAAAATATCAGGACATCCTAAACGAACGCATTCACGACAAGTTTATCAAGAAGAAGACACCTCCGTATATGCGCCCGAGGCTGCACAGTGCGTACCTGAGCGTAAAGCGTAACATGCCTTTGTTAGGGACTTTCTATGACAGACCAGAAACAGGACTCCCGAACACGAACAACGCGCTTGAAGGACTGTTTTCCGACCAGAAGAGCAAAATCCGAATACACAGTGGAATCTGCAGGGAACATCGCAAGAAATTTCTGGATGAATAATATCAAAAGGCATTATTAGACAAGCACCGTCACTGGGATATACGACCTTCGGAAGTTACAGTTCGAGTGCTGTGTGGGGGGGGAATTAAATGGCTATCCTTGAACTTGACGGTTGCCGTTTATCACCCAAAATGCCCAAAGGTAAAATTACTGTAAGGTATGGAATGAATAACTTTAAATATCGATTAATATACCAATATTTAATCTCTCTGCTCTTAACTTTTAAAAGACTATTCCACATACCTACTCCCGAAAGAAATAGGAAACAGTCAACACCAATATTTCCCAATGAAAGAATATATTGCACTGTTACTGATAAATCCACATAGCCATACAAATGACAGATAAGTATGAGTAATGCGCTTATTCCCATTAACTCGGTACGGAATATTGATAATTCTCCTAATTTTACCATTATTTTGAATTATATTACTTCTTTTTTATTACCTTATCAGCCAAGCTTCGCTCTCATATTTATTCCAATGCTTTCTTAATTTTCAAGTTTCTCACAATATACGTTGCTATGTTCTGAGAAAGTTAGCTTATCGGTGAAGAATGAGACGCTATTGAAAAAGAAGAAGTCACTTTTCCGTTTTTAAGTTTTTAAGTACATCTAAAGGTTCCCATTTTAATTCTTTACAGGCTTTTTTATTGCTGAAAGTGAGGCTTTTTGTCATTTTATCTAGTTTATAGCTATTAATAGGAGCTTTTGAACCAAACATGTCGCCTATTTTAGCCATGCACCATGCCATCCAATATGGAATAGAAATCGGCTTGTGCTTTCCTAACTGACGTGCCACAGATTTTGATAATTCCCCGAATGAAGGTTGCCGAGTATCACACACATTGTAAATTCCACCCTTTTTTACCAAAGCAGGTAAGATATTGGCAATGTCCTCTGCCATTAAAATACTTTTCACAACCTTACCGCCTGCAATGTTCATGTAGTATCCCTTTTTTATGCCATTTACCATTGCTCCCAAATTCCCTGGTGCATCTTTGCCCGCAAGGAGTGATGGCCGTAGAATGCTAAGAGTTACGTTTTGTTCCTTACTCCATTTTATTAAGTACTTCTCAGCCATAATTTTGCTCTTAGCATATGGCGTGTCTCCATTAAGTGGGTGATTCTCTGTAATTAACTCTCCATATTCACATCCATATACTGCTACAGTGCTAATGAATATCAATGCCTTAGGCGAGCCAATCTTCTCCAGAGCCGTGCATAAATTTATTGTTCCCTGATAATTTACGTCAAAGAATTCCTGTTTCTCTGTTTCTGTTTTGGGTAACATATGCGCCTTCCCGCAAGCATGCAATACTACGTCATAATGCTCATTAAGTGCTGGAACCTCTTTTGCAAGATTCACTTTAATCATATCATCTGGAGTAATGCCACATGTAGTTACATCATATTGTGTTTTAAGTAGGGGCATTACATTCTTGCCTAAAAATCCGGTACCACCAGTAAAAAGGAGTTTTTCCATTATATGGTTTCAAGAAATTTGTTTAAAATAATTGTCTTGGAATATTTTTTTTCCGCTACTTCGCGAGCCTTCAATCCCATAGACTTCAGTTCATCCATATACCATCTATTTGGCCAACCGCAATAACCGATTTGTTCATCGCGTACAAGTAAGTCAATCTCACTGTTTTTTGGCCCAATATACATTATAGGTCTGCCAGATGCTAGAATGTTATAGGTCTTTGATGGTACACCTAATCCATACATGCCATCTTGTAATGTCACAATGGCAATGTGGCACGCTGCTAATATTTTGTTTTGCTGACTGCGGAAGTATGGACCGTGAAAGAATACATGAGGATGTTTCAATTTTTTCAAATTATTTTCCATTGAACCGGTGCCATATAGATGCAGTTCCACATCGCTAGGCAAACGTTCAATGATCTTATCTAATCCTTGCACTCGTCCAATATTACCAGCATACTCCAATATAATTTTACCTTCCGGCATGGGTTGAGGTCTGATGTTATCTATGTCCGCCCAATTTTCAATAATAGTAATACATGGCAAAGATCCTTTACTTTTCGAACCATTCTCAACTTTTTCTTTTAGGACTGAATGCATATCGCGACCTAATGCGATGAGTTGATCTGCTTTAGAGTATGCTTTATCAAATAGTCGTTTAATAAAATTGTACATTGGCATTTTAAGGCCTGCGGGGATGGTGTTTTCTGGAAAAACGTCATGCACGAGTATATGCCACTCAAATTTAAGCCTGCGCTTCTGTCTGCTCATTAGTAATACCAGTGGCGCTGGGTTTGTTACCATTAGTACTTTGTCGCCTTGGCCCACATACTGCTTAACTAGAGCTATCATTCTTTGGCTCATTAGCAGAAATGAGAGGATTTTGCCTTTCGTTGTATTTTTGTCCAAGTCGGCTCCCTTTGCTCGATGTACCTCGATACTTTCGTCTAAATTGAACTTGTTGTTGATATCTAACGTCTTACGTTTATCATATATTTCCGGACCGCAGATTACTCCCACGCAATACTTCTTTGCCATTGCATTGGCAATTTCTCCCAAAATATAGCTCGTCGATGTCTCGTCTGGTGGAAATAATTCTGTTACAATCCAGAGTCGTTGGATAGGTTGTTCCATTATTATTGTTTAAATATATTAACATTGTATAATGGTTGTAAGCCGCTTTTTCATTGTTATTCTTTAATTCCGTCTGAAGGCATTAAGTTGCAAAATGTTCAATTTTTCTATTGAGGGCATGCCAAATGATAAAACAGAATGACAATATTCGTATTGTTATGTAAGGTATTGCTTACTATTTATTGATATCTAGGCTGTTTTTCTTTGAAAATATTCTTCCAATCAAGTATTTGGGCATACCATTGAGCTCCAGCAGGAGTTAGATGCCGACAATCTTGGCTGATATAACGATTATCGTCGGTAAAGACTCTCACGTGATTTTGATCCGTCATTGCGGGTGTTAGCAGGTCTATATAATCCCCCCCCCACGCTTTTTTCCATTGTTGATTCAGTAGGATATAACCATAATCTTCAATCTCTGCAACTTGTTTAAAATAATCTACGGATGATCTGTTTTTATAGATGATTCCATTACAACTTCCGTAATTCTTAGTACCGATTCCCATGATTTTGCAGTTAGGCTTCTTTTTTTCTGACACAAAAGAAGGCAAAACATCTGGCGATGAGAAACTGAAGATGTAGTCACTTTGAGAGACCTTTTTATCTAGATCTTTTTCGTCCCAAGTGTAACCATAGACGAGATTAATACTGTCACAATAGTCAGATTCTAATAAGATATTAGCAAAGTCGCGTCCAAAACTTACGCCTACAACTAAAACATTTGGCTTCCCATTTTCTTTTGGATAGTTTTTATATTGATATACTCTATCGCAATATTCAGCAAATTGACCTCGGTGCTCCAGACCTTTCACAACATCCAACTCTGGAATATCTCTTACTACACCAGCGTGTAGGTATAAATATCCAGCAGGTAAGATAGTTAGAACAGCAGCAACACACCATACAAAGAAAATACTATTCAGAACCTTGATTTGTTTCTCTATCAGATAATAGCTTAATATAGAAATGGTCATTGTTGTTGCGATGAATCCTAATGTAAAAGGTAATGTCAGCTTGTTGTTTATAGAATAGCGATAGAATGCTAATAACACTTGATGCCATATGAAAATGCTGTAACTCATTCTGCCAATCCAAGACAAGAACTTCGATTGTAATAAGAAATTACCCTTGTTATTGTTAATAATAACGACACTTGTCAATACAATGGCTAACAGAAGAGCCATACTCCCAGGAATAGGCATGTTATTGGCAACACTTTTATTCATGCCGATCACCAACGTTGTTGATTGGTAATTACCAAATGCATGAGTAATAAGAGAACAACAGATAATACTTACCAGCAATATGGTGACAAGGAGGTGGGACGCTGGATTTTGTAGAATATATTTTCTTTTTTGTTGATATATTAATGCGATAACGCCACCAATACCTAACTCAAAAAAACGGAATGGTAGCATATAGAACTTACCGCTTGAAGAAGCAAAAGGTGCAAGATATAAGACAAACGATATTATAGTAAGAAGTAATATAGTGTTTGTCATGTATTGCATTTTGTTCTGCTTAAAACTCGCAGCAATTTTTGACACCAACATTAGTATCAGAGGTAGAATAATGTAGAATTCAAATAATATACCCACATACCATAGATGCATCAGAGGTTTATAACCCGTCTGTACATCCCAGTAGTTTGTGGTAATCAGAGACAATATGTTCTCTGAAAACATATTGCTTGCAATGACAGTTTGCGCTAGATTTTCATAATCGTCAGGCAACATTAAGAAGTAACCAAGAATTAGCGATGTCACCGATGCCAAAACTATTAGAGGCAACAAGCGAACTATACGCTTCTCCATAAAGTTAAAAAAAGAAAATGCAGAATCGTCAATGGCTTTACATACAGAAGGAACTAAAAGAAAGCCGTTTATCACAAAGAATATGTCAACACCTAAATACCCTGATTCCAATAACCCTAAGTGGAATAGCACAACTGCAATGATTGCTATGCCTTTTAAAGAGTCTATATCTTGTCTATATTCCATATTTTCTTAAGATTCTTTACCAATTCTACCCTCTTTGTGTAAGTATCCCCATCTCGTTGATACCATGAAGGATACTGCGTTCTTTTTGTGGTTGCTGGAGCTCCTGCTTGAAGCGTGTTATTTTTGCAATCATGAATTACTAAACTATGTGAGGCAATTGTTACATTATCTCCAATGTTCAGGTACCCAATAATTTGCGATCCCGAACTTAGGTACAATCCGTCTCCAATAGTTTTCCCTCCACCAGCAATACACGTGGATGTATGCAATACCGCAAAGTTTCCTATTTTGTTCGGACCTCCGACTACAATAGTTCCGTAATGTGGTATAACTAAACCATAGCCAAAAGATGAATAATCGATAGAAAAACCAAGTTTTTGAGATGTTCTATTATATCGGATTTTAATAAGTATAGAAATCAATTTCGATAAAAGACCTTTCTTACTGTTATAGTATTGTACTTTTCTTAAGAGTCTCAAAAAACGAAGAATATCTTTTTGAGGAGAAACAAATTCTTTTAAGATTTGAATTAGATTCCTTTTGGCTGGAAATCCATTCATAATTCTATCTGAAGCAATGTAGAATTTGAGTTCTAGCTTACTTTTTATCATGTTTATTCTTCATTTCTTGTTCCATAATTTTGGCATCCACAAGGAAGCGGAACCAATATGCCTGTAAATAAGCATGTACATAGCCTGCTTTACCATCTAGAAAGCCAAGTTTAAGATAATAACGATACCAAAAATATAGCTTTGCTCTAAGAAACTTAGGCATTCGGTAGTAAAGACTATCGCGAAGTTTACTGGTCTTCTTTGCTTCGTGATATAAGGTATTGGGGTCTGCTTGACCTATTGTGCGGGTAGAGAAATAGTCTGCGACCTCTCGGGTTGCATACCAATTGTGCTTGTTGATCCAAGCGTCAAGACTCTTGAAGTCGTAATGTAAGCAGTCGTTCTTAAGGTCAAGACTCTTACCTTCGCTGAGAATAACATGCTCTCCCATAGCTCTGTTCTCATAACGTCCTTTGCCGAATTTGAAAATTGTCAGATTGTAAAAGGGATACATTCCGCCATGTTTTAAAAAAGTACCCATAAAAGCAATCCGAAATTTCATTACGAATCCATTGACGTCATCATTCTGATGCTCTTTACAAGCAAAAACAATCTCTTCTCCTAGTTCTGGAGTAACTACCTCGTCTGCATCAATGCGGTACACCCAAGTAGTTTTCACGCCAACATTATCCAATGCCCAATTGAATTGGGCCGCATAATGATTGAAAGGTTCATGATTGAAGATCTCGGCACCAAGATTCTTGGCGATTTCAATCGTGTGATCTGTACTACCGCTATCTACTACGCATATACGATCTACTACTCCGTTGAGAGACTTAATACATCTTTCTATATTTACTTCCTCATTCTTGGTGAGGATGATGGCTGTAATGTCTGTCATTTTTATTGATGTTTACCACTCCCTACTTCAATTAAAAAGTCAACGGTATCATTGAAATACTTTTCAAAACTATTAAATCTTAAAAGTTGTTTTTTCATCTTGTCGCACAATTCACTACGTAATTTTTCGTCTGTAACTGCTTTTACAATTTGTGAGGCAGCTCCTTTGAAGTTCTTTGGCGTATAATACAAACAAGAGTCAGCAAATACTTCAGTATTAAAGGATAAATTAGTTGCTACCGTTGGGAGTTGAAAGTACATAGATTCGATTGTACTGGCTGAAAATACTTCCAATACTGATGGAAGGAAACTAATTTTACACGACCTGTATAAAATGGCTAGGTCTTGTTGTTTGAGATTGCCATGATTTACAATTCTATCCTCAAAACCGAACTCTTTTATCTTTTTTTCAATGACTGGAAGAACTGGAGAGGATTGAGGGAGAGTAATATGGAAACGATAGTTCTTAATACCATACGATTCTTCCAATTCTTTCAGAACATAAGGGATAATATCGAGATTCTTGTGTTCTCCACCTCCAACAACAGGAATCTCGACCCAAGATGTCTGTTCTTCTATTGGAGTATTTTCTAATGAGGCATATACTGCAGGTAAAACATTGTTTATCACTCGTATATGTTCAGGATTCTTACCAAGTTCTTTTATTAATCCTTGCTTTACAGCTTCGGTTTGAGTAACAATGAAAGGTATTCTACGCACAAGCTTTTTTAGAAGTAGGATATGAATTTTCATCCTTATCTTCGTCTTGAACGGGAGTGTGCTCCATGCATAAGGGTTGGAGGTAACGACCCAAGGATGAACAAATCGTATTACTTCACGATTCTTGAAGAAGTTATAACAAGGTCCTAAAATGGTATATATCACATCTGGGTTGATATCATTTTCTAGTTGCCTTAATTCATTTTGGACTCTTCTATAAGTGTGTAAAAAATCCGGTTGATTTGGAAACACATGATAATGGCTATTTGCTTTGGTTTTAAAGATTTCGTCAAGATATTTGGAATCCAAACATTCTGATACAGCATAGTACCACTCTACGTCTGGCCTAGCAAATTGTTGTGTACCTAACAAAAAATTATGAACAACCTGTAATCCGCCGCCTACATTGCGGGCATTTACTACGTTTATTAATATTTTCATCACTATCTCAGATTTTTTAGAAATTGTTCACCTTCTCTTAGATACTGACGGTAGTAAAACTTTAATTCTCCTGTTTTACGAGCAGCTTGTTTCATGATGTTTATTTGTTCTTTTGTCATTGCCAAAATCTGCAATAGCCCTTTTTTAATGCTTTCAATATGAAAATCTTCAATATAAATCGAGTTTGTACCATCAACTGCAAAGTTGCCAAGATCACCAGTGCGATTCAGCAATACCGGACATCCCGCAGCCATAGATTCAGCCATTTTTGTTGGAAATCCTGCTGTATTCTTTCTGGAAGGCTCCCTTATTATAGCTGAAAAATCAGATATATGATATAAGGAAGGAACAAAAGCTTGAGGAACTCTACCTAAAAATATTATGTTATTCTTGAACTTCGACAGATCTGATTTTGTGCAATATTGTAAAGCTTGATTGTTTGATACTCCTGCAACAAGTAGCTGAATTCTATTGCAGTCTTTCAGCACTTGTAACATAGCTTGAATTAGGTTCTCAAGTAAATCTTTCTTTGCTGGTGTCCCGGCAAAAATTATTCTAATCCCTTCAAAATGATTTACCTCAGCTAAATCAATAGTTTTAAAATAATTCCATTTCGCATCAGAGATATCAACTAGAGGAGGAAGTAAAAGGGTATTACAGTTTGAGTAGAATTCATTCAGAAAATGACTTATTGGTATCATATTTTTGAATTTTCTCTGTACATACTTCATGTTTAACTCACTCATCCAATATATCGGGCTCCATTTTCCACCTGGCATTTCATTTGAGTCTGGCCATTCGGTGAGGTCTAATACAATCCTCTTTCCATGCTTCGTACATAGCTTCTGCAGATATAAGTTCATAGGGAAGGTTGTATTGTATGTAATAATTACATCAAATGAATCAATGCTTTTATTGAGGTAATTTCGGGCGTTTGGGTTTGGATAAGTGTACCTGAGAACTCTTTCTTTCAATGAATGTGTATCGATGTCATGGGTTATTTCATATTGTAGCCCATCGTAAATATATCCACCTGGACTGGCGTCTTGCACTCGATATTCTCCACCAAAACTTAATATTTTTACAGTGTGACCAAGATCTCGAAACAATCGGGCATTATTTAGAATTCTTGATGCGGCTGCATCTCCTTCTGGGAATCTGAATAATCCTAAATATAAAATGTTCATTATAATCTAGTCTTGTCTGTTGAAATAAAAACTTGCTTAATATAAGAAAAATGGCACTGTAACCAATATCTTGCTCTATTAATATATAGTGCTGATTTAGATTCCTGTTTAATCATATTAAATGCAAGCGTCTTTTTTGCATAGTCGTAATACAAACTACTTAATGGATGTACACATCCTTTTTGCCAAGGCTTTGGCTTTGATACAAAATGAACAATTATAGGATTCTCCTTATACTTATTTGCATTTTTCTTTTCCAGTTCATACGAGTTGACAATTTTTCCATCTTTCTTATCTCCTCTGTGAGATAAAAAGTAGCTGTAAACAAGGGATGTCATATTCCACATTGGAAGTAAGTGAAATGTATGGTTGTACAGAACTGCGTTAAGTGCATCTTGATCATGATACTTTATTTGTTTGTAATTAGCTGCTATATAGCCAATAAGCTTCTTGGCAACGTTTTTTTTCCTCCAATAATCCATATTAATTACATTGACACCTGCATTGAAGTATCCATATTTAATAGGATAACCAAGTCGCTCTGCTTCATATCCAGACCCTATTTGAGGCGCAGCAGCAAGGGCGTATCCCCTTAAATCTAAGTTCCATAAATCTTGGATTGACTGATTAACAATTATATCACAATCAAGATATATAACCTTATCCACGTTTTTAGGTAGAATTTCAGGAATTAATAATCGATAATATGTGGCACGGCTGATGTGAGAAAGATTAGTATCCTTTGGCATTGGAAACTTCTCTATAATGCTTGTATCGACTAAGTATATTTCTAATGCTCCTTTCAGCTTTTCTACCTGTTGCTTGATAATTAATTCGTTCTGAGGTTTTAAGCCTTCAGTAAGAAGGAATATATTTACATCCGTATTGTTTATCAACAAGGATGTGAGCATAATTGTGCAATGTTGTACAAAATTATCGTCAGTTGCGCAAACTACATTCATTTGATGCGGATCTATTATGTGAAACGGATAATATTATATATAAGAAAATAATTGTATATGAGAGGCTTCTTAATATGTAACAATACTCAACACGAGGCGCAAATAAAGCATTGCCCGAAAACATAATCAACAATGCTATAGCATATGGAGAATTGTGAGCTCGGCTTAGTTTATTAACTAGGAGACCGATTAAGAACATTAATATAATGACTCCTACTATGCCGAAAGAGTAATATATATCTCCAATTAATGCTGTCCCTAATCCTCCTTGAGTCGAATCCATAAATGATTCTGTGAAAAATTTTGAGGACTTTGGTGCAAAATTATCTTTTGATACAAAAGATAAAATAATTGATTGAAAAAATGGGATTATACTTAATGTTTGTAGTATCATATTACTACCTCCGGCTATTCCATATTTGTCAGTATAATCAATTAGAAATGAATTCGCTCCATTTGCAGAGACAAAGTCATAAACAAAAGTAAGAAATAGAGAGTCTTGTCCTAAATCTCCTCCTGTGTCTCCGGATCGTATTAATCCTATAAATACCATAAATATATAACCAGCAAGAATAAGAGCTATTACTTTTATTGAACTAATTCTTTTAATCGTAATTCCATACATCATTATTAGAGGAATCAATAATTGCAATGCACTTGAACGTAATCCAGATATAAGTAAAGGCACTACAAGCAGTAATGAATTAATGTAAAAGAAAAATGGAAGGTTCTTAAAAAAAGATATCAATGAGGCTGTATATGGACCGATTTTGGAAAAATTGATAACAATAGATAATGTGTATGCATACATCGCATAAGTCATATACTCACCCCATGCTCCATACCGTTGATTTAGATCTGATGCAACATCTGAATACAAAGTTATGAGGCGGCTTCCACCTGTAAGGTAGAATAGAACAACAAATATAAAGCAAAGGATATTTGAATATTTACAAGTGGCATTGTTAAAAAAGTACTGATACCAAATTGTACCTGGTCTATTCTGATTACCATCTTTTATACAACATAGTCCAAACATGTATGCACAATAGCCAATAAATGCAATGCAATAAACTCGAAAAGTATTGTAATCCGTAGCTACGAAAGTTCTTCCTTGGTAATTATCTAATAATGAATATATATAAGGTGTTAAGAAAGAACATAGAAAAAAAGCGATGGCAAATAGAAATTCAAAGCATATCAACTGGTTCCTACGATATTTGTATAGATAACAAATATTCATTATTAAAAATAATATACCAGTGGCAAGGATGAATTTGTCGCCAAGAGGGTTTGTTGTTAAAGAATTTATTGCTATGTATATAATCAGACAAACGAGTGAGAATATTTTCATATCGGGGATGATATTTAATATATTCAGATATTAATAGTGCCTACTCCATGTTGACGCACTTCATCTTTAGGACTTAAAATTCGAATTACTCTTGCAGGACGTCCAATAGCGATTGACCAGGCTGGTATGTCCTTTGTGACCAATGAGCCGGAACCTATGACTGCTCCTTCTCCAATTGTTACTCCAGGCATTATCATCGATTCCATTCCAATAGCTGCATTTTTGCAAATACGAACATCATCTATTTTTGGAGGATTGGCTATGTATATATCACCAATGTGATAATTAGATAAGTCTCTTTTATGGCAAAGGATTGTGCATCGACTCGATATCCAAACTCCATCTTCTATATGTAAATGCTTAGCATTCTGTGCGTCAAAGTACACATCATAACCGACGTTAAATTTGCCTGTAGTATCTACTCCACACAATTTCCAGATTTTAGCCCTCGTACGACTACATGGATCTATCATGCAGTTTTTCTGAAAGGCCATTAATAACCATTTTAGATGCTTAGGGTACCAACGATAGAAATCAATGGGCCACAAGAAAAGTTTTCTACAATGTATATATAACCAAGTCCGCTTTAAAGTTTCTTTATTTATGCTCATATTTTTCTATTGCTTATCTTGTTAAATATAGCTTTTACCACTATCTTTTCACTTTCAGATAGGACAAAGATGTATGATACAACTGCTGATGAAATGAGTGAGATGAAGCCTACAGATAGTACCCTAATAAATGATTCATCCATTATTAAATGGGTACAAATTGGCAATAATGGTGTTAATATGCTAAATAGCAGGCATGGTAAAATAACCGTCTTTATATATTCACGATAAGAATATGGAAATATTTTCCGTAAAAGATATAGACTTATAGGTTGGTTAATGAAGTTTATTAATACCAGAATAACGAAAACAATATAAGCTGGCGCACCGTTTCTAAGAGCTATCCATGATATAGGTAGGACGCTCATCACAATTCCACTTCTTATAATTTGATACCACATGATGCTGCCAACTGCTTGAACCGTTTGTGAAATTGGAATATTTAAACTTCCCAATGCCATATTTAGTAGAATCAAGATTGTGAAGATTTCGGTATCTTCTGGAACTGTACCATCAAGCCAAAGATTGAGGATATAATTAATTTCAAGAGAAATCGGTAGAGCCAAGAGGAATACCATCAAAAAACCAAGTTTTGACATGCTGTACATCAAATTCTTAACTCGAGTAAGTTCTTGATTTGCATAACTCTCGACTAATTGGGGTTTGAAAGCAACAGCAATATTCTCAGTGAATCCACTTAGGGCTGACTGTACCTGATATGCAACACCACGAGCAGCATTGACTACAGGTCCAAAAAATGCATTCATCAGCATGTTTAGGCCCTGACCTTGCATTGTATATGCAAATGATCCAAAGACATTCCATCCGGAAAATGTTAGCATACATTTAAATTGATCCTTAAAAAAAGTATGCCGATAGTGGATTTCTTCAAAATTTCGCTTAGCATAGATATAATAGAATAAGAAATTTACTACAGAGATAAGAAACATCATAATTCCGTAGATTATCAGTTTGTCATAAGTTACAAATGGTAGTGTAATGGCTATAAGTAACTTTAATATAGCATCGGTCATACTAACAATAGCATAGTATCCCATGTTCTCATGTGCTACAATAGCAGCAGAGTATGGAATCTGAATAATCAGCATAAACAACGAGCAAACCGATAATTGAAAGACCGATAGTGCAGCAGTTAATCGCTCTTGAGGAATTATCATCTTGCTATTTATATACCATATACCTAAAACTTCTAGAAGAATTACAGTAATAAAACTAAGTGCAATTTGGATTTGTACTGATGTGATATATATCTTATTAAGATTATCCTTGTTTTCTTCTCCTCTCGCAAAGTTGAAGAATCGTTGTACAGTATTAGTCATAGAGGAATTCAAAAAAGCAAACATTACAACGAAACCTGCTACAACATTATAAATACCATAATCAACTACTCCTAAAGCATTAAGAATTGCTCTGGTAGAATATAGCGATACAAGTAATACGAAAACCATTCTAATATACAGGAATAGTGTATTTTTAGCAATTCGTTTATTACTTGTTGAAATCTTGTGCATTAGTTTATTTAACTTGTTAACAGCAATAATTTGCTTTTTCTTGAACTGGCAGGAAGTATTGAACTTCGAACTTTCGTTCCACCTGTGCTGCCAGTAATCCTTTAGTCTAATCTAAATAATACTTATTAGCATTGTTCAGACTAAGTTTCGATTGTATTATGGATTGTGTGGATATGTGTCACTTAAAGCTCTTTTCGCCACACCATCTTGTTCACTACGCCCACATAACTCTGAATGATCTTCACAACCTTTGTGGAGACATTTTCATCCGTATAGTCAGGAACGGGGGTGCCGTAGTCGCCGTTTTTAACAAGTTCTACTGCCGTATCGACGGACTGGAGAAGTCCCTTGGTGTCGATGCCGGAGAGAATGAAGCCCGCCTTGTCGAGAGACTCGGGACGCTCGGTCGAGGTGCGGATGCAGACTGCCGGAAAAGGATGTCCTACGCTGGTGAAGAAAGAACTCTCCTCGGGAAGGGTGCCCGAATCGGAAACGACAGCGAATGCGTTCATCTGAAGGCAATTGTAGTCGTGAAACCCGAGTGGCTGCTGGACCTGTACTCGCGGATCAAGTTTGAAACCTGTAGCCTCAAGGCGGTGACGGCTCCGGGGATGGCAACTGTAGAGAATCGGCATGTCATACTTCTCGGCCATTGCGTTTATCGCATTGAAAAGGCAGAGGAAGTTCTTCTCCGTGTCGATGTTCTCTTCGCGGTGAGCACTCAACAGGATGTAGTGCCCCTTCTTGAGTCCGAGTCTCTCGTGTACATCGGATGCCTGGATCTCGGCAAGGTTCTTATGGAGCACCTCGGCCATGGGAGAACCGGTGACGTATGTACGCTCACGGGGAAGTCCGCATTCAGCAAGGTATCTTCTTGCATGCTCGGAGTAGGC
>CAJJNP010000065.1 GCA_905193145.1 uncultured Odoribacter sp.
ACAGGCAGAAAACTCAAAGATGCGGTTCGTTAGTATCTCTCAACAGATAAATAAGGATAAAAAACAGTATTACGACATATTGGAGAAAACACAAAAAGGGGATTGCGAGATTACAGAATGGATCGTCTGGTATCTTGATTGTCTGCTCCGTTCCATCGAGCAATCCGATGAAACCTTGTCGAAGGTTCTTAACAAGGCTATATTCTGGCAGACTCATGCCGAAATAGTCCTGTCTGAACGACAACGTGAAGTCTTGAATTTATATTTGGATGGTTGTCCCGGAAAACTAACGGCTAAGAACTGGGCAAAACGTGTAAAGGTATCACCAGATACAGCAATACGCGATATAAAAGATCTGGTAGAGAAGGGTGTTCTGATACCTCAGCAGGGGCGGGTTCGTGACGTATTCTACGGCATACGGTGCAGTGACTCTATACTTGTTATTCCCTTGCCTGAAGATTTATGATTATTAAAAAATCGTTGTATGGTGGATAAGCTAACAAAAGAACAAAGACACCGTTGTATGTCAGCAATCAAAGGGAAAGGGACAAAACCTGAATTGCTGGTGCGCAAATTCTTGTTCAGCCGTGGATTCCGGTACAGGCTCAATCATCCACGGCTTCCTGGACATCCGGATATTGTATTGCGTAAATATAGAACGGTGGTTTTTGTAAACGGTTGCTTTTGGCATGGACATGAAGGTTGCAAATATTACGTTCTTCCCAAGACGAACGTTGAGTTTTGGCAAAAGAAAATAGAAAGGAACCGGGATAGGGATTTAGAGGAACGACAGCAATTGTCTTCTATGGGATGGCATTGTATTACTGTATGGGAATGTCAGCTAAAGCCGAAAGCCAGACAGCAAACATTAGAGTCTTTAGAAAATATGCTTTATCGAATTTTCCTGAAAAATCGAGAGATCAAGCGATATGATGTTGGTGAAGAGAAAAATTCTATGGTGGCAGAAAATGCTGAGGATTATGAACACTATGCATCCAATAATCACTGATAAAAGCATTCGCTTTCAGATAACTTTAAAAGCAAGAAGTGTTATTACTTTTTTGTTTTTTATTCGTGCGTAGATTCAAAATAATATGAGATTTAATTCGTACTTTTGCATATTAATCGCTATTCAAAAAGTGTGCAGATACTAATCTGTCAGATTTTTTTTATGATTTATGCAAATAGCTAGATTACTGGATGTTGAATCAGCTTATTTGGTGCAATTGGACGAAATTAATAAAAAATGGAATTAGATAAAAGAGAGATTTTATTGGAACAAGTTCAGAAGTTGGAAGAAGTCATCCTAGCTTTATCATTCAACTTCAATGAAGAAGACATTGCTGATGAAGTGAACTTTTTGCATATAGTGAAATAGAATTTAAAAGAGTGGTCTGAAAAAGAAATCAATGGCTAAGAAATATACATTTATTGATCTTTTTGCAGGTTGCGGTGGCTTGTCTGAAGGATTTTATCGCTTAGGATTTAAGGTTTTAGCTCATGTGGAAATAAATCATTGGGCTTGTGAGACATTGCGTACTCGTATGAAGTATTATGGATATAAAGATATTGATAAAGAAGTCATCGAACATGATATAACCTCAGAAGATATTATTGAAAGAATAGAAGAGGCAACAAAAGGTGTTGCACCTGATATTATCATTGGTGGTCCTCCGTGTCAAGCTTACTCTACAGCAGGAAGAGTCCGAGATGGGAAGGGAATGTCAACAGACCCCAGAAACTTCTTGTTTGAGAGCTACGTAAAAATATTGGAACATTTTAAACCAAAGTTTTTTGTTTTTGAGAATGTTACAGGGGTTTTGTCAGCAAGAGTTAATGAAAAATATATTTTTCCTCAAATTATAGCTGCTTTAGGAAAAGAGTACAATGTTATTGATGACCCCAAAATACTGGTTCATAATACTGTAGAATATGGAGTTCCTCAGTTACGCAAAAGAATCATAATTATGGGTGTACGTAAGGATATTAAGGGAAAAAATGTTTTTGACTTATATGCAGATATAGTGAAAACTAATTGGGCTCCAGATACCAATGTAAGTGAAAGATATGGATTGAAGCGCTTTATAGATGTAAAGGAAGCCATAGGTGATTTACCTTGCGTTGAGCCGGGTTGTGATGCTTCCTCACCAAATTTCAATTATCCATGTGATAATGAATTTTTAAGAAGAATAGGGAAAAGGGGTATATTCCCTTTGATGGACCATATAGCAAGAAAACATAACGACTTAGATAGAGAACGCTTTCGCCAAATGATTTCTCATCATTGGTCTTTTGGTCAATTGAGAAGAGAGATGCCTCAATATGAACATGAAAAAGCGAGAGTTTTTGATAATAGCTATGTTGTTCAATGGTGGGATTTACCTTCTAAGACAATTCTAGCCCATATTCATAAGGATGGTTTTCAATTTATTCATCCAGATGAAAAACAAGCCAGATCGTTTACAGTCAGAGAGGCCGCTAGAATACAGTCCTTTCCTGACGACTTTGTTTTTAAAGGATCGCGCGGTGAGAAGTACAAGCAAATAGGTAATGCTGTTCCTGTATTGTTTGCAGAAGCATTAGCTAAATCGATAAAAAAGAATTTAGAGAATTTAAACTAATGATTTTCGAGTCAGTAAGAAACATAACAAGTAAGGATGAATTCCTTGAAAAAATACTCATATATATACGGCTAGTAGAGGTTTTTGCTGAACGTAATGATATGGTTATAGATACAATAAAATCAATTCAACCTAATATAACGTCGGAATTGATTAACATTGGTGTTATCAGTAACGAAGCGCAAATTGAAGATTTGAAGAAATTACTAAAAAAGACGTATTCAAGATTTATAAGTTGCATAGGGTTTTATATTCTCCACAAAAAAGAAGTCGGCTCACTTCTTGATAAATTAAACAACAAGAAAAGGCAATTACTTCAACAACAAGAAATGAACTCGAACAAACCTTCATTTGTAGATTTCTTCGCTGGCGCAGGCGGATTAAGTTGTGGCTTCATACAAGCTGGATACAAAGTTGTTTTCGCAAATGATTTTGAGGATGTTTGTGTTCGTACATATCGTTTCAACCATCCAGAGTTACCTGCAAATAAAGTTTTGAAGGGTGACATCCGAAACATTGTTGACAATATAGGGGAATATGTAACTAAACCCGTTGATCTTGTCGTAGGTGGCCCACCTTGTCAAGGTTTCAGTTCAGCAAACCAACAACGCATAATAGATGACCCTCGGAACGAATTATACAAGTACTTTATAAAAGCAGTTAAAAGCATTCTTCCTAAATTTGTAATTATGGAGAATGTAAAAGGCATGCTTTCCGTGGCGGATCAAGTAATTGAAGACTACCAAAATATTGATGTAATAAGAGATGGAAAGCACTACAGCTACAAAGCAGCCTATAAGCTTCTTAACTCTGTTGATTTTTCTGTTGCTCAAAGCAGAGAACGTCTAATTTATATTGCTATAAGAACAGATATTTCGGCAGATAAGCAGGTTAATCCAGAAGATATTTTTCAACAAATCCATGATAATAATGTTGGACATAAAGTTTATCTTTTAAAAGATGCTCTTGATTTTATTAAGCCCTTAGATGCACCTCGAATTAAGAACATGAATGAAGTGGATGATCCAAAGACTGGTAAGAAAATAGACGTCAATGAGTTTAATGGAAATGAAAATGAATATCTTAGACTAATAAATGGAGGAAGGAAGATTTTTTATCTTTATAACCATAAAGCGAGATTTGTCAATGATATAAATTATGAAATATATAGACTTTTGAATCAGGGGGACGATGCATCAGATCCTAAGATTGCAGATATTATGCCTTATACTAACCGACTTCATTGTTTTAAGGATAAATACTACAAGCTGATTGCTGATCGACCTTCGAGAACAATAACCGCTCATCTTAGAATGGATTGCCATTCTCATATTCATCCATTTCAGATTAGAGCTATTACACCTCGTGAAGCGGCTCGATGCCAGTCATTCCCTGATGATTATATGTTTTTAGGAGCATACTTAAAAACATATATGCAAATCGGGAATGCCGTACCTTGTATTATGGCAAAAGGAATTGCTAATGCTATTAAGAAATATCTATAAACTATGAAACATATACTAGAATATATCCATCGTCCAAATAAAACAGAAGTTGGTGTTGGGACAAATACAAATGATTCTTACCTCAAGCTATCTTCAGTAATAGAAGAATCTGAGATGTTTTTGAAAAATGAGGAAGAAAAGTTCCTTCATATCCAAAGCGGAGAGGAAGTTGTCTTTAAAGCTATCAAATACAAAACTGGAAGTAAGGAATACCGATTAACAAAATTAGGAGCTGTTCGAACACACTTTGATATCGAATGTGGTGATGAACTTGTATTTAGGAGAGAAATTTCAGATAAATATATTCAACCTATTTTCGAGATAAAAAAGTTTAAAAAGACAATGTTTCACCCATCTTCCAAAGGACGATATATTCTTGTGTATCCAGAACGACTTCCAAATTGGGAGGAAAATGGGGAGACTGACTTGTTAGTTTGGTACAAAGGAATGAAATTTCCGTTAGAAATTTCATTCATAGAGAGAACAAAAGCCCGTGCTGATTCTCCCGATTTCACTGATTATTATTCAGTGTCTTTGCATGGAAAAGAATTAAACAAACAATCTTATTGTCTCTCGTATAGAAAAGGTGAATTGCACTTTGATGAATATGAAAAGTGGACGTTTAATGAAATAATGTATTAATGAAATGAAATATTATATTTTAATAGTAAAGGACAGTTCTGTTTCCCTTTCATATGCAACAGCTGGAGAAGTTATAACATGTTCGATGTCGTCAGAGGATGGTAGTAATCTTAGTCAATTTACCAATGATGACCATATTTTGGTTTTTAAAGATTACCCCATTAGCGCATGTACAATGTCTCTAGAAGCTAAAGGGAATAATCAATTCATAAAGAAAGTAGAAGTAGCACATGGAGCTAGTATTGACTCTTTTTCAGAAGAACTAAAACATAAAATCAATGTTCGAAATGGTATTTTTGTAGAAATTACCAAATTGGAATACGATGAGATTCTTCTTAAAATGATTGACTCCTTATCTGATATCAAAGTGAAAAGGAGTCAACCATTAGATAAAAAAATCTCTCTCCAGCAAATCTTCTACGGAGCACCCGGTACCGGAAAGTCTTATACCATTAACCATACAACAGGGGGAGAAGATGTTATTCGTACTACATTCCATCCGGATACGGATTACTCCACTTTCGTAGGGGCCTACAAGCCGACAACCATCGAGGAAACGGTGATGACGGTCATCGGTACAAAGGCCGTACCGGTGGAGAATGCGGACGGAACTCAACGCAAGGAATCGAAGATTGTCTATGAGTTCGTGGCACAAGCCTTCCTGCAAGCTTATGTGAAAGCATGGAAGAAGTATGCTGAAGCTGAAGGCGAACCCAAGAAACAATTCCTGGTGATCGAAGAAATCAACCGAGGCAACTGTGCCCAAATCTTCGGGGACTTGTTTCAGCTACTTGACCGCAATGATAGCGGATTTTCAGATTATCCCATCCAGGCGGATGCCGATATGAAGCGACAACTGCAGAAGGCATTCAGCGGTATGGAACTGACGAACAAGGAGGTGCTGAACGACCTGTATGAGGGTAGAAATGTGGCGGAAGAAGTGATGCGTGGAGACATTCTGCTCCTGCCTAGCAACCTGTATATTTGGGCCACCATGAACACGAGCGACCAAAGCTTGTTCCCCATCGACAGCGCCTTCAAGCGTCGTTGGGATTGGACGTACATGCCCATTTCGAATGCCTATAAGGAATGGGCCATTGAGGTGAACGGCCATCACTACGACTGGTGGCACTTCCTGGAACTTATCAATGCGAAAATCGGCACCATGACCAGCTCTGAGGACAAGAAACTGGGCTACTTCTTCTGCAAGGCTGCAGACGGCGTGATTTCCGCCCAAAAGTTTGTCGGTAAGGTTATCTTCTACTTGTGGAACGATGTTTTCAAGGACTACGAGTTTGGCGATGCTATTTTCAACGATGAGGACGGCAGCAAGCTGAGCTTCGACAAATTCTATACTCAAGAAGGCAGAGATGCCAAGGTGGAAACGGAAAAAGTAGCCTTGTTTCTTAAAAACCTAGGTTTGGAACCTCTTCCTTCCGAATCAGAGGACGAAGAAGAAACTTCAGAAATCACTAATGTTTCTCTCTAATTATGGTAAAAAAACATGAAATAAGAAACAGTACGGCAGAATTTCTGACCTTTGTAGCTGTCGGAAAAGAAGAAGGCATCCAAGTGTTGTATAAGAACGAAACCATCTGGGCCACTCAAAAGGCTATGGCCACTTTGTTCGATTGCTCCACCGACAATATTAGCCTGCATCTGAAGAACATTTTCAAAACAGGAGAACTGATAGAGAAGGTAACTACCGAGAAATCCTCGGTAGTTCAAATGGAAGGAGAACGTGAGGTAAAACGTACGGTTATGCTTTACAATCTCGATGTTGTCATTTCAGTAGGTTATCGCGTAAACTCCATTCGCGCCACTCAATTCCGGCAATGGTGTACCTATGTGCTGCGCCAATTTGCTTTGCGCGGTTATGTGATTGACAAAAAACGGATGGAGAACGGCTCGTTTATCGGTGAAGACTACTTTGAACACTTGTTGGCAGAGATACGCGAGATACGCTTGTCAGAACGCCGATTCTATCAGAAACTGACAGATATCTATGCCACGAGCATAGACTATAATAAAGATGCGCCCACTACCCGGCAATTCTTCCGTAAAATTCAGAATAAGATGCACTATGCCGTGCATGAGCATACAGCTGCAGAACTCATCGTGGCACGTGCCGATGCCGGAAAGGAGCACATGGGGCTGACCTCCTGGGAAAATGCACCGGACGGAAAGATTGTCAAGACAGATGTAAGTATTGCCAAGAATTACTTGATGCAAAACGAATTGGAAGACATGGGCAGTATTGTAACAGCTGTATTGGAGTTTGCAGAAAGACGCGCCAAACGGCACATACCCATGACCATGGAGGATTGGGCTACACGTATTGATGCTTATCTTTTAAGTGACGAGCGTCCGTTGTTACCGGATGCCGGCAAGATAAGTTATGAGTTTGCCAAGCAATATGCTGAAACTGAATTTGAAAAGTACCGGGTGATTCAAGACAAACTGTTTAACAGTGACTTTGACAAGTTCAACCAGACTGATGATGAGTTACTCCTACTCCTTGGGGATGACAAGTAAAACAAGATTGTTATGAGAATACTGATTGAAGAATATCCGTACGAGGTGGCCGACGTGAAAGACATTCTCCATGGCATGGATGCCTTGGTGAATGTGGAAGGTCGTGTGTCCATCCACTATGTAGGTTATTATTACAATACGATGCTGAAGGATTGCGTGTTCATTCTCCCCAAGGTGCTGCTGAAGGGAAAACCTGGCAAAGAACTGGCTTTCGGAAAATATAAGCCGGAGGACATCGTCAACTTGGAGGAACAGAATCCGCTGAACAGCGAAGAACGCAACTTCCTCTACAAGTTTGCCGTATGGATTTACCGGGCCATCGTGGTGTATAAGAACGACAAACGGAACGATACCGACATCGTGTATCACTCGAAGATTGCCCATGTGGGAAACGGCAAGCGACGATTGAGCAACACGTATCTGGATATTCTTCTCTCCCTCATTCAGTTCAACCGCGAGAACCAGAGTTTCTTCTTCTTCATCGTGAAGAACCTGCATAGCGGATTGAACAAAATCAACTGGACACGCACCATTGCCACGCAGACGGCCCTGGTGCAGAACGGACAGCCCATCTATCTGAACCCGGTGAACAAGAAACGGCAGATCAATTTCGATGAAGAGTTGCTGGTCATCTTCTTCTCAATCTTGAACTATATGGGCGACACCTACGGCTTTCCCAAAGAACTTTGCTGTCAGTTTCAGCTGATTACCGGCAAACGGTTTGAAACTTACTTGAACGGATTCGGTAAGACCCGGTTGCGGCAAATCAAGTACAAGTACTTTTCCGACAAGGCCCTGCAGCTATGGGACTTGTGCTACGCTTTCTTCGACGAAGCCCGGCAGGTCTATATCAATACCGAACAGCGCGAGTATCTGCTGGTAAAGAGCTTTCATATCGTGTTTGAAGCCATCATCGACGAGCTGGTGGGCGACAACCCGCTGCCGGACGGCATGGAAAAGAAGCAGGAGGACGGCAAGATTGTGGACCACCTGTTTACGGCGCAAAGCCTGATTGACAGCGAAGCCAAACAGACGTACTACATCGGTGACAGCAAGTACTACAAGATGGGGCACGAACTGGGTTCGGAATCCATCTACAAGCAATATACCTATGCCAGGAATGTCATCCAATGGAACCTGGATATATTCAACAACGGAAAGACCCCGTCCTCCGGCATTCAGCTACGCGACGACGTGACGGAGGGCTACAACATCCTCCCCAACTTCTTTGTGTCGGCCAAGATGGACGAGCAGTTCGACTATGGCAACGACGGCATCGAAAAGACCGACCGAAGAAAAAACAAGCACAAACAGGTGCAGTTTGCCAATCGCTTGTTCGACCGCGACACCCTGCTGCTGTTCCACTACGACGTGAACTTCCTTTTTGTGCTGTCGCTCTATGCCCGCAACAACAGCAGTCAGAAGCAGGTATGGAAAGACAAGGTGCGCGACAAGTTCCGTACGGAAATACAGGAGTGGCTGCAAAAGGACTACGACTTTCATGTGATGAAGGCACATCCGGACGTGGACGGAGAAGCGTATATCAAAAAGCATTTCAAGGAACTGCTCGGCAAGGTTTATACGCCGTTTGCCGACTCCGGCATCTATTCGCTGGCTTTGGACAATGCTCCCCAATACGAAACCGAGAACCGGCAGTTACTCCAGGAACTGAAGAAACACTTCTATCTGAGTGACTGCCCGCTCGGCACACAGCCGGAGGATGCACTGAAGGAAGTGTTATCGCAAGGGGCGGTACCTTCGGAAGAAGGACAAAAGGACGGAATATTGATGGTGATGATGGAGCAATATGCCACGAAGAGTATGCATTTTCTTTCACATGGCAAACTGGCCATCGGCATCAAATACAACAAGGACAGCATGGAAATCGTGCAGAATCTTCAGCGTATCGGGTATGTGCTGTTTCATCACCGCAGTGACAAAGACCTACATCTGTTTGCGGTGAAAGGAGCTTGTGAACTTAAGGATGCAGGAGAAGTGGAAGAAGAGCGGTATTGTAATATAAAAACAACCGAAATGTATTTGGTTGTTGATATAGATTCGTCATCCGAATTAAATGCTAGCCATTTTCATTCTAGCAAAAAGGCCTATACGCCAATGACCAGGTATGATGCTCAATATTCGACAATAAAGGAATTGGTATATGATGAATAGCTTCGAAATGGATAGAGATCAGTTTGCAATTTTGTCTTTCTCTTTTCTTTCTAATTCATGTCGTTCTTTCATCCAGTCCTTGTCAAAAGTGATAAGACCTAACCCTAGAAGTATAAAGACAAAAGAGGCGGCAGAAAAACTAGCAGCTAAAACAATTTGTCTTGCATCAAGAAGATTGTAGAAAATCACAAAAAGCACAAAGGCAATTATAAGTGATATGCATCCCAACTTAGCAGTTTTCATATTGCAAAGGTAAATTTATTTACACTATACAGCAAAAACTATGAAACATTTGAAAAATCGACAATACATAAGATAAGATTTTGGTTCCGGTCTGTTTTTAATGTTGCCCAAAGACACAATTTTCTTTGAAGAGAGAGAAGATTGTATGTGGGCCATAGTAATTCTTCAAAACTGGAGAAATTGATAAAATACAGGTTGAAATAAAAACGGCAATTGAAATTTAAAAACTGGATACACTGATTTAAATATAAATGTTTGTTTAGCTTCAACCGCAAGGATAATGGCAGACAAAGACACGTTTATCAAATCTTCTCACGATGTAACGATAGCATTGATAATCAGTTGTATTTAAAACTTAATCAGCTTGGAGAGGAAATACATGAGCAGGTAATGGAAGGCATTTCCTTTCCAGAGCTTTTGGCTTATGTGCCTTGGGGACATCATGTGGAGATACTCAAAAAATGTCTGTCGGTAAATGAAGCTTTATTTTATATTTGTCGCACAATGGAAGAAGGATGGAGCTGACAAACATTGATAAACAGCCTAAAGTCGGGCCTCTACCAAAGCAGCGGAAAAGCATACGCATTGACTTGTTGTTTTATCACATTCAGCTGCGAGCCTATATTTGCGTAGAGCTTAAAGTGGTTTCCTTTGAACCGGAATTCTGTCGGCAAATTCAATTTCTATGTCAATGCCCTTAATAAACTGAAAATCTTACAATTGGACTGCTGATTTGTAGCGATATGAATGAAACTCTGGAACAGTGGTCTGTGATATGCTTTTGTACACTGAAGGAGGTATTTCGTACAAGGAGATTTGTTGTGTGAGGAGTTTGGAATTTTTCATGGAAATTTGTGGAGTAATGATAAAAAAACAAATGCTTTGAAACGATTTTATTTTATTTCAGTACTGATTTTATTTCAGATTGTTTAAAGGAAAAGCAGTCAGGAGAGCTTTGTGTGAACTGGGGGGGGAATTTTTGTGATAGTAGAAACGCAGACCCGGGAGTCATTTCACGATTTTTCACAGGCCCTGGTGGATTTGGGGGTATGGAATGCTATTTATTTGGTTGGTGCTTCTGAAATTTGGGGTGGGTATACAGATAAAAATAACCGGCGGATATTTTTTACTGACGTAGAAAATCCCGCAGGTGAGTATATCAATTATATCGTATGGAGACGGAAAAACTAGTCGGCTATCATTACATTGTTTACCCGTTCAAAGAAAAAGCGATGGCGGTTCCAGTGAAACGGGAAGTAAGACCTGTTTTTCTGTATGGTATTGTGACGAAAGATTATTGTGTTTACTGATTTTCCATATACGATGGGGGCATCAAATGTGTTGAAAAGGTTGTTTTCAATGATAACTGTGCCATGAAAATAGTTTTGCTGAGCTTGCAGATTTGGAATTTCCGGGTATATGGAGATGATAGCATTGGTAAACTGAAACAGGCTGGTCAGTGCATTGATAAAGCGGTTGTTTCGGATGGTGACGTTACGGCAGGCACCGGTTTCGTACCAACCATTGCAGTCTCCGCATAGAAGAATGGCAGTACCGGACGTGTGGTCGAAGAGATTGTTTTCAACGAGGACGTCTTGCGGAGTGCTGAATAAGGCACCCCGTGCTCGGTTGTTCCGGATGGTGTTGCCGGAGAATATGACTTGCGGAGTCCATGTCAGGTTTTCAATACCGAATCCTGTTTTTTCATGAATAGTGGTGTCTATGGCATGTGCCAAGGTGATGATGAATTCGTGAGCTCCTTGTATCTCATTTTTGTCGTATGGACGGATGGAGGTTATTCGGTTTTCTTTGCCGATTAAATCCATTGTTGCAGAACGGACAAACTGCACTTGGTCGCCTTGGCGTCCCCATTCGAATCCCCATGTCTGAGGATGCATGTATCGTCCTACTAAAGTGGTGTCGTTGATTCGCTTTACAATTTTTAGGTAGGTTCCGTGAACATTGATGGCATCGTCCATCATACCTTCGTAAAGTCCGTTGCAGGAGATGATTTTACCTTTGCAACCGGAAAAATGAGTGGCATCGGCCTGGGTGGTGAAGTAGCGGGTATCATTTTCGCCACGCAAGCAGACTGAAAAATGGTCGAGGGTGATATTTTCACATAGTTGAGCCAGGAGTCCCATTCCTTCAGCATAGTGTATTTGGATATTTTCCAGGCGGGTATTTACATTATGAGCGAGGAACAGTCCCGGCGCCGGACGTTCGTAAGTACGCATGGCAACCACAGTTCCGGGAATCAAGCGGGAATCTTTCCAGGCGGGAGCCTGTAGAATACCGGGAGCTTTTTCTTGGATGCCCCGGGTGGAGAAGGTTAGGTCGCTCGTTCTGTAAACCATTCTTTTGGTCTTTTCTTCAAATGCAATTCCCGTAGAGGGACGGGTTGTCCAACTGTCACCATAGGCCTCAAATTCGTTTGTTTCCGTAATCCGGTATTTTACATAGTCTGCTACTTTAAAAACAACGCCTTTGTCCGGGGTGTTTTCAATTATCTGTACTTGTGTGATGTGTGGATTTTCAAAGTCTATACTGAAATTTTTCAGTGTACAGTTTTCTGAGTGCAGAAGAGAGAGTGGCAACATTCGTCCGTGGAAGATAAATTCTGCACCTTGACCATCAAGAGTGAAGTGCTTCAGTTTTTCCAGTGTGATCCCTATTTTTTTAGGGTTTGTCTGGTCGTGATTGGAAATATAATATTCACGTTCTATTGCTCCTTTTTCATAAAAATGGTATCGTCCCGGCTCAAAGCGAAGGATGATACTATCTGTGGAATGGCATTGTATCTTGATTTTGTCAAGAGCCTTTTGGATGACAGGTGTTGCATTTTTCTTGGAATCGGCTTTTAGACCGAATTTTTTCATTTCATAAATACGGGTTTGTGCATGGGTGACTGAGCATAGAGCTGTCAGGGCAATAATGATAAAAACAAAACGATAATTGTGCATGATAAATTTTGATAGGTGTTTGTGACGGCAAAGGTAAGATTATTTTTCGATTTGTTTTCCGTGTTTTTATTGCTTATTTTTGTATTTTCTCAATTTTTAATGTCATGAATCTTAAAATCAAAACATTGATAAGTAGTCTTTTGGAATATGAAGAATAAGAACTTGTATATTTTTAATTGCGATTGTGAGATGGCTATTGCCAATGGAGGAAAGTTTTATATGCCACCTTCAAATGTAAAAAAAATGATGCGGGATTTGGCTTATCTTCCAGCTTATCTGGGTGAGGATGGAGATTGTGTTTTGGTAGAAGAAAAATTGGCTGTTGAAAATAATTTACAAGTGGATTGTAAGGCTATTTTGCTTGATGAACTATCTGGCTATCCTGAAAAATTAGTAGGAGCCCCCTGGGGAATGAGTCCTAAAATGTGCCATTGGATGACAGAAAGATGTTTGGGAGACGAGTGGCAATTGGCACAAAAGGAGTGGTATAGTAGAAGGAATACTTGCGAAGTATTATTGTTTTTAGCAAAAAATAATATAGTCGCACGTGATTTCACCATTCCATATATATGTAATTCCTTAGAAGAAGTTATTGATAAAGCCAGACATGGTAGTTGGTTAGTAAAAGCTCCTTGGTCATCATCCGGAAAAGGTTTGTTGCGTTTGAAGGATGGTGTATCTGATAAAGAAGGAGAATGGATAAAGGGTGTTTTGAAAAAACAGGGTTATGTGATGCTTGAATGTTTTTTGGACAAAGTGGAAGATTTTGCCATGGAATTTAGAGCTACTGAGCAAGGGATAATTTTTATTGGATGGTCAAGTTTTTTGACTGGAGAGTATGGGGAATATCGAGGTAATTACGTTGGTGCTCAGAGTAATATTGAAAATCATTTGACATCTCTTTTGGGGGATGATATCTTAAAGCAATTATTGGTGTATATGCCCACGGTGTTGCAGAAGATTTATCCTACATACAGGGGATATTTGGGTGTGGATATGATGGCATACAGAGATGAAAAAGGAGTAGTGCGAGTGCAACCCTGTGTAGAGATTAATTTGCGGTGTAACATGGGTATTGTGGCATTGTATTTAAGTAGTAAATATTTGGATGTGTGCACAAAAGGGGAGTTTACCATAACTTTTCATTCAAGACAAGGAGAAGCATTGAAAGAGCATCAGCGTCTATGTCAAGAGTTTCCTGCCGTATATAAAAATAACCGGATAAAATCCGGTTATATTGCACTGACACCAGTAAGTGAAACCACTCAATTTGTGGCTTCACTCAGGTGTTATTGAATTTTTGTATCTTTTAAAATCACATCATGTGCACCACCTTCAACAATAGATGTTGATGATACTAGGGTGATTTTTGCTTTTTCCTGCAATTGCGGAATAGTGATAGAACCGCAACTACACATTGTTGATTTGATCTTACCTAATGTAAGCTCCAGATTGTCCTTCATTTTACCAGCATACGGAACATAACTATCAACTCCTTCTTCAAATTTAAGAGCTGCTTTTACGTTACCTCCCATGTCGTAGCGCTGCCAGTTTTGAGCACGGTTAGAACCTTCACCCCAATATTCTTTTACATAGGTGTTACCGATAGACAACTTTTTGCTAGGACTTTCGTCAAAACGTGCAAAATAACGTCCCATCATCAAGAAGTCGGCTCCCATTGCAAGAGCTAAGGTCATGTGATAGTCATGTACTAAACCACCATCCGAGCAAATAGGGATGTAAATTCCGGTCTGTTCAAAGTATTCCTGACGAGCCTGACATACTTCTATAAGAGCTGTAGCCTGTCCGCGGCCGATACCTTTTTGTTCTCGTGTGATACAGATAGAACCACCACCAATACCTACTTTTACAAAATCAGCACCGGCTTTTACCAAGTAAAGGAACCCTTCTTTATCAACTACGTTACCACCACCTATTTTTACTTCGTCATTGTATGTTTCTTTCACCCAACGAATGGTTTCGTATTGCCATTCAGAAAATCCGTCTGATGAGTCAACTACTAATACGTCAACACCTGCATCAACAAGCGCAGGTACGCGTTCTTTGTAGTCACGGCTATTGATTCCTGCACCAACAACTAATTTTTTGTGGCTATCTAACAATTCATAAGGATTTTCCTGATGATTGTCATAATCTTTGCGGAATACAAAATATTGAAGTTTCTGGTGTTCGTCAATAATCGGAAGACAATTTAATTTGTGTTCCCAGATAATGCTATTTGCTTCGCTTAAAGTAAGACCTACTTTACCAACAATCAGATTTTCGAACGGAGTCATGAATTCTGATACCGGCTTGCTTAATGAGTCTGTTTTTAGACGATAATCACGGCTGGTTACCATACCAAGCAATGTGCCGTTTGCAGTTCCGTCATCGGTAATTGCAACTGTGGTGTGACCGGTAGCTGCTGTAAGGTTAACAACATCCTGCAGGGTTGCATCCGGGCGAAGATTTGAATCGCTCACTACAAAACCCGCTTTGAATTTTTTTACGCGGCGAACCATTTCTGCCTGGCTTTCGATAGGTTGTGAGCCGAATATAAAAGACAATCCACCATTCCGAGCCAAAGCTATTGCAAGACCATCATCCGATACAGCCTGCATGACAGCAGATACAAATGGGATGTTCAATTGGATTGCCGAGGTTTCTCCCTGGCGGAATTTAACGATAGGGGTTTTCAGGGAAACATTGTCGGGAGTACACTCTTTGGTTGTGAGTGACGGAATTAACAGATATTCTCCAAATGTACGTGATACTTCTTTAATGTAATGAGCCATATTCTGTAGTATTTTTAAAAATTGAGCGAAATTACTCTATTTTCACAACATTGCCAAGCACTGTCTGTAAAAAATTATATTCTTATTGATTATTTCTGCAATATTTGATTGTCTGCAGGTGTTAATTTTTCTGTTTTTAGATTATATATAATAGTGTCCCCTACATTTGAATAATTAATGCATGATTTTAAAAATCAATTCTCTCAACAATTCTCCTGCCGATGTATTAGTATTACCAACACCTTTAGATTTCATATCGTATTCACGTAGCAGTGAAATTACAGTTGCACATTTTTTGGCACTATATATACGACTGCCTTCCGTATAATCTTTCATGAAGAATGGATGTACTCCTAATATTTTTGCCATTTCCTGTATATTTTGTGTTTCCCTCTTTTGGTAGTGGTAAGTGAGAAGATTCAAGAAATAGCGAAATAGGGTGGAGATGGTGAGAACCATCGGATTGTTTTTGGGATTTGCTTCAAAATAATTGACAATCTGATTGGCTTTTAGTACATTTTTATGTATGACGGC
>CAJJNP010000066.1 GCA_905193145.1 uncultured Odoribacter sp.
CTAATAATAAAAAGAATTTTATGTTTTGCATGATGTTTATACCATATATTTATACACGGCAAACATATAAAAAATACCGATAAAACAACGAAACCATCTAAATAATATTGCACACGTTTGCGGATACACATTTAGTGGATTATTATAAGGGTTATCGTACCTGATTTATAAATATGGGAAGAAAATGAGACCGTTTTATATAAGGTAGCATCTCAAAAAGCAGCCATACCAACTTTTTTTACACTTATCAAGTACAATTGTCATGTATATAACAACTTAAGGAAGTGGCATACCACCATAAATTTGCTATATACCTGCACGGAATTATGAAGAAAGACTGTAATTTAGGGAGAGAAATCAAAACTTTGATAGAAGATTAAAATTGACAATTAAAAAAATGAAACATGAAAAAACTAATTTATTTATTACTTGTATTTTCGTTTTTTTCGTGTGAGAAAAACGAGGTTGTGGACATGACAGATGCTCCGGATATGAATAATATCCCAAGGACACGTGCAATGAGTTCGGATGTAACGGTTGAAAATGGCTATTTGGTGTTAAAGGATTGGCACGTGTTGGATTCTATAGAAAATATGTGTACTCTTATGACTGATGAAGAACAGATTGCTTGGGAAGAGAAATTGGGATTTGAATCAGCCTATACATATTTTATGCCTTATTTTGATGCTTTTGACTCACTGTCTGAAAAGGAAGAAAAAATCAAATTCCAAGAGAAATATAAAGATATTTTAGGTGTAGTCAATACCGGGGAATATTGTGATATTGAATATCCGTTTGATGCTCGTGGGCGGGCAGCCATTCTTTCTAAAGACGGTAAGATTAAAATCGGCAATACATTATGGATATACAAAAAGAATCGCAAAGTAACGATTGAGGATGCAACAGAAGAAAGAGTTATAAAGTATGCGGATGCGATGATGTCAGATGAAATGGAAGATGTATTTGTAGATTATTATACAAGACCAAAGGCTAGAAAAGGACAGCCAAGCAATCATCAAACACTTTATGATACAATTTTTAATCATACAACTAAAAATCGTGCTTATAAAATAAGTTTGGATTTGCTTCCTGAGAGGAAAGATGGTCAACTTCGGTATACTTTAGGGTTATATCAACAAAGTTTTAGAAATGGTAGTACATATAAAACTAGGTATTCTTGTCAGATATTAAAGTTTCATGTAAATGGAACAACAATAGATGTAAGTAATTACGAGAAAACAACATCTCCAAGAGGACATGGCGGAAGATATTTCTATATTGCTGTAACAGAAAATAGTATTATTCCTAATTTCGATATAGAAATATTACATTCTTCTCAAGGAGTAGGGGTTGATAAACCCTTCTTACATGAATATAGAAAGGGTGGGTGGCAAGGACGTTTTTTCCTTAGAATGCGTTATTCAAAATCGTAGTAAATGAACTTATTGATATAACAAATATGAAAATACTATTATATTTTGCAGTAGTTTGTATACTGTTCTCTTGTTCAGATGACAAGAATTTTGAATATGATATGCCTTTAACCAAAGGAGGAATACCCCATGTTTCGGATGGAGATATTCGTGTTGAAAACGGTTATTTGGTAGTAAGGGATTTCGATGTATTGGATTCGTTGGAACAGATGTGTATAGAAATGTCTGAAAATGAAAGGATAGAATGGGAACGCAAAATCGGTTTTGAGTCTGCCTATTCCCATTTTAAGTCTTATTTCGATGGTTTTGATGATTTGGAAGATGATGAGCAAATGAAAGCTTTTCAAAAACAATACCAAGGTGTACTTAAGATTGTTGACGAAGATGGATGTTTGGATGTGGATTATCCTTTCAATGTTCATGGAAAAGCAGAAATTCTTTCAAAAGACGGAAAGATAAAAATCGGCAATACATTGTGGATATACAAAAACAATCGGAAAATAACAATCAAAAATGCCTCAAAAGACAGAATAGAAGCTTTTGCAGATGCCGTAAATTCCGATGCAGAAAATGGCGTTATTGTAGATTATTATAATTTACCTGTAACAAGGTCAGGACAGGCAGGCGGGTTTATGACCTTAACAGGAGGAGACCAGCACAAAGATAATCGGAGATACAAGTGGGCATTGGATCTTTATCCTGAAAAAGCCGACCATGAAGAACGAACCGTATTGGCATTGTATCAGCAAGGATATAAAAGGAAAAATTCAAAAAAAAGCTGGAGGACTTATCGGACAAGATATACTGTCCGTCGGTTGATCAGCTATGAATTGGGTGGTTTTTCAGTTTCTATTACCTCTTCTGAAGATCGGGGAGGTAGATATTTTAAGATTGCTATGGTCAGAAATGGTAAATTCCCTTCATTTCATGTTGAAATAGACCATGAATCAAGAGGTTATACAGCTCCAAAATTAAAATATGACTATAATGGAGTTTCAGGTAGTGCAATTGAATCCATAATGAAGTATTAATCAAATATAGTGTTCGATTCTTCGGACACTATATGATTTTTTGTATTAGTTAGGGATATGAAACGGATACTGAGTGCTATTATTTTTATTGTATTTGGATTGTGGGGTTGCGAGGAGGTGGTGAGTATCGACCTTGGCAAGGAGAAGCCTGTATTGGTGTTGAATTGTATTTTGGTGGAAGGTGACGATACGGTTCGGGTGGCGGTATCGGAGACTCGACCGACACGGGACACAACCGCTTGGAAGACATTCCCGGAAGCGGAGGTACAGTTGTTTAAAAACGGGGCATTGGTAGGTCAGGCGGAGTGGAACGGGAAAGATTGTTTTGTACTGCCTTATCGGGTGGAAACGGAACAGACTTATCGGGTGGTGGCAAAAGTCCCCGGCAGGGGGACTGTCTGCGGAGAGACAACCGTCCCTGCTAAAATCAAGGACTATAAATTGGAAATCTGGCAGGAAGTGCGCAGCGAGACAACAGCCAATGGTTTCGAGGCAAAATATCATTGGCAGGATTTACCGGATAAAGTAAACCATTATTGGTTGACAGCATTTGAATCAGGATATTCAACTTACAAGGAGAATGAATCGGATTCAATTGTTTTGGTGAGAGATACCATGAATTGGAACCAGTTTTTTCTATTATTTTCAGACAGTACACTTCCGGATTCTTTTAATCGGGAAAAATGGATGAATGGAACTGAAGATGGCTATGAAGTTGGTTACAAAAATTATATTCGTGTAGAGGGAACTGCTTCAGAACAAAGATATTTTACCTTATCTTATAGTATGGGTCATGTCAATCAATGTTTTTCGGCAATTATCAGTTTGATAAATGCAGATTATAATTGTGATTCCTATTTGAAATCTATCATAGAAAACGAGCAAACGCGTTTGGATATTCTTGAAGAGCCTTGGCTTTTTCGTCCTAAGGATATGTATTCCAATATAGAGGGAGGCACCGGTATTGTCGGGTCGTATACACTGGTGGAGGTTCGTCTGGATTCACCGAACAAACCGGGGAAATGGGGACCGGGTGTGCCTTATCGGAGATAGTGTATCACACTAAAAAATAGACGTACTAAGTTTTTTTGTGTGTTTTAATTATAAACGTCATATAATCAATTGTTTGTAAATGTGGTGTACCACCCATTATTTCCACTTTACTAATATACGATAAGAAAAAAGGAGGTAATTTAGAGGGAAAAATTAAACAATCACGATTATGAAACGGATATTGAGTGCTATTATTTTTATTGTATTTGGGTTGTGGGGTTGCGAGGAGGTGATAAGTATCGACCTTGGCAAGGAGAAGCCTGTATTGGTGTTGAATTGTATTTTGGTGGAAGGTGACGATACGGTTCGGGTGGCGGTATCGGAGACTCGACCGACACGGGACACAACCGCTTGGAAGACATTCCCGGAAGCGGAGGTACAGTTGTTTAAAAACGGGGCATTGGTAGGTCAGGCGGAGTGGAACGGGAAAGATTGTTTTGTACTGCCTTATCGGGTGGAAACGGAACAGACTTATCGGGTGGTGGCAAAAGTCCCCGGCAGGGGGACTGTCTGCGGAGAGACAACCGTCCCTGCTAAAATCAAGGACTATAAATTGGAAATCTGGCAGGAAGTGCGCAGCGAGACTTTTACCAATGGTTTTGAGGCTAAATACCATTGGCGGGATTTGGCTGACAGGATACACTATTATTGGTTGACTTGTCGTAAGTCGAAGAAAACCCGTTATGATTGGACAGAGGAGCAGGGCTCTGTATTGATTCAAGATTCGTTGGAGTGGATTCGGGAAAGAGATTTATATACAGAAAGTCCTCTTCCGGATCGTTTTAATATAGAGCAGGACATGGATGAATGGGGTGGATGCTCTACTTTTTACAATACTTATATTCGGATTGAAGGGGTCGCTTCTGAAGAAAAATTTTTTGATTTGTCTTATAAAACTTTACCTAGTGATTATTTTGCAACAATCATATCTTTGATAAATGCAGACTATCATTGTGATGCCTATTTAAGTTGTATTGTTGATAATTACCGGATGATAGGTGCTGCAACGATAGAACCCTGGCTTTTCCGTCCCAATGAAATGTACTCCAATATAGAGGGAGGCACCGGTATTGTCGGGTCGTATTCGGTGGTGGAGACCCGTCTGGATGCACCGAACAAACCGGGGAAATGGGGACCGGGTATGCCTTATCGGAGATAATTGAATTATAATATTGAAATTTTTAAAAAGATAGAAAAGATGAAAAGGGTGTTTGTTTTATTGGTTTGCTTTTTGGCTGTATCGTCTGCAGCATGGTGTCAGAAACATGAAATCGGTGTGCATGGAGGGGGTGTTGTCGGGAATCCTGTTGGCAAGAACAATGGTTCGGATGTGGCAGGAGGATTCAATGCAGGTTTTTATTACCGCTATGTGCCGATAAAATGGATTGGCGTGCAGAGCGGAATCAGCTATCAGTTCCTTAACGAAAATCAGGAATATCTGATTAATCGGGGGGCATTAAAGAATGCTTTGGTGATTCCGCTACAGGCTGTCGTATTCCCGAAGTTTCGCTTTAATCTGATCGGTGGCGTATATATGAAGACACTGTTTGGAAAAACCGTTACATCGGACGAGGTGCACAATTCGGTTCAAAGTCCTCATGCAAAAATGTATCCGTTGTCGAAACATGCGGTGTTCGGATATGCGGCAGGCATTGCCTGGAATCGGAAGTTTTGCAGGATTGCCCTTTCTTTCAGGCAGGATATCAATTCCTGGATGGACAGACAAGAGCATAAAAGAGTTCTACAAATGGATGGGCGGTATTTTTTTTTGGAGCATACTCCCAAGAGTATGACATTCAATCTTTCAGTTGAAGTTCCCCTTTGGCGTTTTAGGAAATGAGACGGATACTGACAGTTGTTATCGGTTTGTGCGGCTTCTGTCTTCATGGATGTATTCTAATGTGCGTGGAGGCACTGGTATTTTAATGTTAAGTATATGAACAGATTGTTATTGATGTGTGTGTTAATATGGATGGGGCTTGGTGTGTATGCCCAGAAATCCATTACGGTTTGCGGGTTTGTGGAGGATGTGGCGACCGGAGAACGCCTGCCGAATGCAACGCTGTATGAGACGACCTCCGGACGGGGGACCGCCTCCAACGAATTCGGGTTTTACAGTATCACCCTTCCGAAAGGTGAGTATTCATTTCGGGTGGGGTATGTGGGTTATCTTCCTGCGATGGTCCCGATACGGCTGACTGCCGATACGACTTTGAACATCCAGCTTTCCCGTGCAGGCTGGCTGGAAGAGGTGGTGGTGAAGGGGAAACGTTCTTTTGTGGGTGGAACTCAGATGGGACGGCACGATCTTTCGCTTGCGCAGATAAAGACGATGCCTGCCATCTTGGGCGAAGCGGATGTGATGAAGGCGCTCCATGCACTGCCGGGGGTCAATTCCGGTTCGGAAGGCAAGGCGGGAATCAGTGTGCGTGGAGGAAGTCCGGAACAGACGGAGGTGTTGCTTGACGGTATCCCGGTGTATAATGTGAACCACCTGTTCGGGTATTTTTCCATCTTCAACGGAGAGGCGTTGCAGAACGTAAGTCTGTATAAGGCTTCGATACCGGCTCGCTATGGCGGACGTCTTTCTTCGGTGCTGGACGTATCGATGCGGGAAGGTAACATGAAACGTTTTGCCGGTAATTTCACCCTCAGTCCGATTGCTGCAACGCTGACACTGGAAGCTCCCATCAAGAAGGATACCGCCTCTTTCCTTGTGACCGGACGCTATTCGTGGATGGGGCTTGTGATGAAGCTGGTCGACCGCATGCAGAGCGAAGGCGATGCGGTATCCGGATTGGGCTTTTATGATTTGAATGCCAAATTGAATTGGAAACCATCGTCGCGCAGCCGCTTTTATTTCAGTTTGTACACCAGTCGTGATGCGGCTACGGACAAATGGAATCTGGACGACAGTCATCCGGACAAGAACCGCAACAGCTGGAGCAATATCGGATTGTCATTGCGCTGGAATCATGTGGCGGGTCCGCGTCTGTTTACAAATACGCAGGTCTATTACAGTCTGTTCCGGCGTGAGGATATGTCGCGGATGTATGATTATGTAAACGAGCATTACGATGTTTCGAGGATTCGTTCCAGATTGGAGGATGTGACGTTGAAATCGGAATGGGAATTTATGATATCGGATGCCCACCGTCTCTCTTTCGGAGGAGTTTTTGCACACAAGCAATACAGTCCGGAAACCTCCTACAGGCGGGTGTCCAACGATGCCGTCCGGTATGACGATGCAAGCAAGGGTGGCATCTGGTCCGGCGAGCTGTATGTGGAGGATACGTGGACGATATCTCCGCACTGGCAGGCAAATATCGGACTGAGGGCGGCGGCGTTCTATACTCCGCACAATAGTTATTATGCATTGGAACCCCGTCTGGCGCTGACCTGGCTGATAGACGACCGTAATTCCATCAAGGCATCCTGGAGCCGGATGATACAGCCGCTGCACATGCTGACAGCCGTGACGATGGGTGCGCCCTCGGAGTTGTGGGTGCCTGTTACCGACCGGGTGGAGCCGGGACGTTCGGATCTTTATTCATTGGGATATTACCGCCAGTTGCGTCCGGACCTGGAGTTTTCTGTGGAAGGATATTATAACGACTTGCGGAAGGTAATCCGCTATCAGGAAGGTATGACGTATGCCCGTGAGGCGGGAAAGAGCTGGCAGGACTATATCAATACGGGTAAAGGCAGGGGCTATGGTGTGGAGGTGATGTTGAACAAGACGACCGGAGCCTTGAACGGCTGGATTTCTTATGCTTGGTCGCGTTCGGAGCGCAGCTTTGACAAGATAAAGCAGGGAGAATGGTTCCCCTTTGAATACGACCGGAGGCACAAGGTGAATCTGGCAATGACCTATACGTTCCGGGATGTTGCAGAACGGCGTTTCCGGAAGATGCTTGGAGTCAATTTCACCTACAGCAGCGGCAATTATACGACCATCGGTCGTCAGTATTATCCTTCAGCACCGCTGCCCGGTCTTCCGACAACCTACCATTACCGCTCGGGAAATCCGCCAGCCTTCAACTGGCCGGCAGGTTGGGAGTATGTTCCGCATCCGAACAATGTGCAGTTTCCTGCCTACCATCATTTGGATGTCGCTTTCCACTTGAAGAACAAAAAGGCAAAGGGTGATTCCTGGACATTCGGCGTGTACAACATTTACGGGCGAAAGAACCCCAGCTATTATTACCATGATTTCAGTACGGATGTCAAGCGGGTGTCTATCTGCCTTTTTGTGCCGTGTGTGACTTGGAGCTATACGTTTTAAAATGAAGAAATATGATTTTGCTATGAAACACATATTTTTATTACTGATAATTATTTGCAGTGGATTTACTTTGTTTGCACAGAGTCTGCTTTTAGTTAAATTTGCACAGATTAAAGAGAAATAGTGAATATTATGGCTAGTGATTTATCTTTTGTAGATTTTGTTTGCGCTCAAATACAGGAATTAGGCAATGTCCGCTATCGGAAGATGTTTGGAGATTATATGGTGTATGTCAATGAAAAGGCTGTGATTCTTGTATGTGATAATATTGCATACGTAAAGATGCTTCCTGAAATTTCACAATTGATGCAAGAGGCAGAGGTAGGAGTCCCGTATGATGGAGCGAAGCCTCATTATGTCTTGGACGTTGAGCATAAGGATTTCCTGCTGAATGTTGTACGTGTATTGGAGCAGGTGTTGCCTTATCCGAAGACAAAGCATAGTAAAAAGTCAAAGTGATGATTGTTTTATCAAAATTAGCAACCGCTTCCGTCAATATTGCAGGAGACGCCTTCGGTGGATGGTCGGGAATGGAGTCCTGCTTCTTCGGGTGAGAGCGTGATTGCCTCGTCTTCGAGGACAAAGCAGGGAATTCCGACGGAACCGTTTTTCTTGGCAAAGATATAAAATTTTATCAGAGGTAGAAGATACTGTTTCTTTTGAAAAAAATTGCTATATTTGCATGTTTAAGTGGAAATAGCAATTAAATTAAAATATGAGCGAAGAGTTAGAGAAATCAGAAAGAGAATATTCTGCCGACAGTATTCAGGTGCTTGAGGGCCTGGAAGCTGTGCGCATGCGTCCTTCTATGTATATCGGAGACGTAAACGTGAAAGGATTGCATCATCTGGTGTATGAAGTTGTTGATAACTCGATAGACGAGGCGTTGGCGGGTTTTTGTAATGATATCCGCGTGACGATTAACGAGAACAATTCTATTACAGTAGAAGATAACGGACGTGGTATTCCGACCGCACGCCACTCTAAGGAAAATAAATCCGCATTGGAGGTGGTGATGACTGTGCTGCACGCCGGCGGTAAGTTTGATAAAGATTCATACAAAGTGTCAGGTGGTTTGCATGGTGTCGGTGTCTCTTGTGTGAATGCCTTGTCGAGCACGTTGGTGGCTGAAATTTGCAGGGATGGAAAAATCTGGAGACAGGAGTATCACAAAGGAGTGCCTGTCGGAGATGTGGAAATTGTAGGAGAAACTGAGCGCACCGGTACGAAGGTGACTTTCTTGCCGGATGATACGATTTTTTATGTGACTGAATATAAATATGACATCCTTTCGGCTCGTTTGCGCGAGTTGGCGTATTTGAATAAAGGAATCCGATTGTCTATTACAGATAAAAGGGATGTTAGTCCGGAAACGAACGAACCGAAACATGAGTCTTTTTATTCGGAACATGGTTTGCGCGAGTTTGTTGAGTTCTTGGATAATACCCGTGAATGCCTGATTGACGATACCATTGATATTTCGACGGAGAAAAATGGTGTGCCTATCGAAGTGGCATTGCATTACAATACCGGATTTTCTGAGAATGTTTTTTCTTATGTAAATAATATCAATACGATAGAAGGCGGTACGCACTTGGCCGGTTTTAAACGTGCGTTGACTTCGACGTTGAAGGCTTATGCTGAAAGTCATGGCATGCTTTCAAAGTTGAAGTTTGATATCAATAGTGACGACTTCCGCGAAGGATTGACTGCTGTGATTTCTGTTAAGGTGGCTGAACCTCAGTTTGAGGGACAGACCAAGACCAAATTAGGAAATACGGATGTGGGTACGGCTGTGGCTCAAGCTGTGTCTACTGTTTTGGAAAATTATCTGGAAGAGCATCCGAAAGATGCTAAAGCGATTGTCGATAAGGTGATTCTTGCTGCCACAGCACGTCATGCCGCCCGTAAAGCTCGCGAATTGGTGCAGAGAAAGACTGTTTTAAGCGGATCGGGATTGCCGGGAAAATTGGCAGACTGTTCGGATAATGATCCGACAAAATGTGAGATTTTCCTTGTCGAGGGAGACTCGGCAGGCGGTACTGCAAAGCAGGGACGTGATCGTCGGTTCCAGGCGATTTTGCCTTTGAGAGGTAAAATCCTGAATGTGGAGAAGGCGATGTTGCACCGCGTTTTTGAAAGCGAGGAGATTAAAATGATTTTCCAGGCATTGGGAATCACTATCGGTACTCAAGAAGATACAAAGGCTGTAAATCTGGAGAAATTGCGTTATCATAAGATTGTGATTATGGCCGATGCCGACGTCGACGGTGCGCACATTGCCACGTTGATTATGACGCTGTTCTTCCGTTTTATGCGTCCGGTGATTGAAAACGGATATTTGTATATTGCCACTCCGCCTTTGTATTCTGTGAAGAAAGGAAATAAGGAGCAGAGATATTGCTGGACAGAGAAAGAACTTGAGCAGTTGGTTAATGAGATGAGCAACGGCAAGGGAGATGCAGGTTTGCATATCCAGCGTTACAAAGGTTTGGGTGAGATGAGTAAGGAGCAGTTGTGGGAAACGACTATGTCTCCGGAAAATCGTATTCTGCGTCAGGTGTCTATAGAAAATGCTGCGGAAGCTGACCGTATCTTCTCTATGTTGATGGGGGACGATGTTCCGCCACGCCGCCAGTTTATTGAGCAGAATGCGACATATGCAACCATTGACGCTTAATGGTTATGAATGTAGCCGTGTTCTGTGCTTCGGCTAATGGAGTCGGAAGCATTTATTTTGATGATGCACGAAAATTGGGAGAGGAGATTGGAAACAGAGGTTGGAAGTTAGTATACGGTGGCACTTGTGTGGGTTTAATGCACCAAGTTGCCACCGCAACTATGAATAGCGGTGGCAAAGCTGTCGGGGTGATTCCTGAATGTATCAAGTCGCGCGGTGTTGCTGCCGAGGGGTTGGACGAGTTGGTGGTGGCTCCGGATATGAAGGAACGAAAATTTCTATTGAGGACTTATGCGGATGCTTTTGTTGCGCTACCGGGTGGATGGGGGACTTTGGAGGAGATTACGGAGGTGATAACCCTGAAGCAATTGGGACAGCATAATAAACCGGTGGTATTTTTGAATACAGCAGGTTTTTATGATGGTTTGCTGGATTTTATTTCGAGTATCCGAGATAAAGGTTTTGTTGCATCGGTATACGATAAACTCTATTTTGTGGCGAATAGTGTGGAGGAAGTGATAGGGTATCTGGAAAATTATCAGGGAGGTGAAAATATATCTAAGTATTAAAATAGTCTAAAACGAAAAAATTAACATTCGATAGTGTTGCCTTATAAAATAATATTTTTAATTTTATGGCAGTGATTGACATAGGCAGTCATGCTGATGTTCGGGCACTGCCATTGTAGAGACTACAAGGGTGTTAAAATTTAGTTTTAGTTTAGCGAATAGGAGGTTGGCCGAAAAAATCGGTCGGCCTCTTTTTTTAGGTGGGGATTTTTTATTTTCTTTGCAGTGTAAAAAAAAGATTTTAAGATGATTCGAGTAATTAATGAACAGAATTCTGTATTGAATAATTTCCTGTCGGAAATCCGTGATAAGAATATACAGCAGGATCCATTGCGTTTCCGTCGCAATTTGGAGCGTGTTGGGGAGATAATGGCTTATGAAGTCAGCAAGACTTTTGCTTATTCTGAGCGTACTGTGGAAACTCCGATTAATCCGGCTGTTGTGATGTTGCCGGATGATGAGGTGGTGATTGCAACTGTCCTGCGTGCCGGGCTGCCATTCCATCAAGGTTTTTTGAATTATTTTGACCGTGCAGGAAATGCTTTTATATCAGCCAGACGGGCATACAGCCGCGTGAACGAGCAGATAGAGATTCGTTTTGATTCGATTTATACGCCTGATTTGACGGGAAAGCAGCTTTTGTTGGTTGACCCGATGCTGGCTACCGGTTCGTCTTTGGTTATCACTTATCGTGAGTTGTTGAAACAGGGGAGTTGTCCGGCTCATACGCACATGGTGTCTGTGATTGCAAGCAGACAAGGTGTGGAGTATGTGGAAAAACAGTTGGCCGGTGAGCCTCTTACTTTGTGGACGGCAGCTTTAGATGACGGCTTGACTGAAAAGTATTATATCGACCCGGGATTGGGGGATGCAGGAGATTTGGCATTTGGCTCTAAAAAATAGAGGGGTAAGTAGAGAAATTCATACATTTTATTGTATATTTGTCAATCGTGGAAATGAATCGGTATCTATTAGCAGCTTTGTATGTCATGGCAGGTTGTGCTGTGACTATACCTTTGAAAGCCCAGGAGAGTATTGGGATTTTAAAGGCGGATAGGTGCAGACCCGTAATAACGAATACACTGAAGGTTGTGGCTGTTTATTTGGAGGAGAGTGAAGAAGAGAGTGATTCGTCTATGGGGCAGGTTGCCGGTGGTGAATGTTTCCCGACATCTTGTGCGTATACAGCCGGAGTGGAAATTGGCAATTTATGCCATGTGACACATAAAATTCGTGCTCCGGGAATAATTGAAAACGAGTATAGAAGGTAGTATGCGGTAGTTTTCAATTAAAATTTAAAATCAAAATTTACAGGGGATTTAATGATATTTTAAAAAAACTGTTCGGTAATAAGGCCGACAGGGATATGAAGGAGTTGCGACCGATTGTGGCGCAAGTGAATGCAGAGTGGGAAAAGATGAAGCAGTTGAGCCACGATGAGTTGCGTGCTGTGGCTGAAGATATGAAAAAAGAGGTGCATGCCTATATTCAGTCTGAAGAGGAGGAAATCGAAGCTCTGAAACGTAAGGTGGAAGAAGAAAAACCATCTATCGAAGTGAGAGAGGAGATTTATAGCCGGGTGGACAAGTTGGAAGAGGAAATTGACAAGAAAGTGGAAGAGGTGTTGACAAAGTTGATGCCCAAGGCTTTTGCTGTCATGAAGGATACGGCTCGTCGTTTTAAGGAAAATCAGGAGATTGAGGTGACTGCTACGCAGTTCGACCGTGATTTGGCTGTAGAGCATGATTTTGTGGAGATTGAAGGTGATAAGGCTATATATTTCAATAGTTGGGTTGCCGGAGGTAATGAGGTGACCTGGGATATGGTTCACTATGACGTGCAGTTGATTGGTGGAGCTGTGCTGCATCAAGGTAAGATTGCGGAAATGGCAACCGGTGAAGGTAAAACTTTGGTGGCTACATTGCCGGTGTTCCTGAATGCATTGAGTGGTAGAGGTGTGCACATGGTGACGGTGAATGATTATTTGGCAAAGCGTGACTCAGAATGGATGGGTCCGTTGTATATGTTCCACGGTCTGTCTGTTGATTGTATCGATAAACACCAGCCTAATTCTCCGCAGCGTCGCAAGGCTTATATGGCAGATATCACATTCGGTACGAACAATGAATTCGGTTTCGACTATTTGCGTGATAATATGGCTATCAATCCGGAGGATCTGGTGCAGCGCAAACACAATTTTGCCATTGTCGATGAGGTTGACTCCGTGTTGATTGATGATGCCCGTACTCCTTTGATTATATCCGGTCCGGTGCCTAAAGGTGACGACCAGATGTTTGATGAATATAAGCCTCGTGTGGATCGGTTGGTGAAAATGCAGCGCGAGCTTGTGATGAAGATTTTCAACGATGCCAAAGAGTTGCTCGCCAGTGATGATCCGAAGAAACGGAAAGAAGGCGGTGTGTTGTTGTTGAGAGCCCATAAAGGTTTGCCGAAATATAAACCGTTGATTAAATTCTTGAGTGAAGAGGGTAATAAGGCTATACTGATTAAGACTGAAAACGAGTATATGCAGGAGAATAACCGGAGAATGCCGGAGATTACCGATCCTCTTTATTTTGTGATTGATGAGAAATTGAATTCTATCGATTTGACGGATAAGGGACATGATACGATTACTGCTGCCGGTGAGGATCCGAAGTTCTTTATTTTGCCTGATATCGGTACGGAGATTGCCGAAATTGAAAAGACATCTCAGGATGAGAAGGAAAAGCTTGCCAAGAAAGATGAGATGATACAGAATTATGCCATCAAATCGGAACGTGTACACACGGTGAATCAGTTGTTGAAGGCATATACGTTGTTTGAGAAGGATGTTGAATATGTGGTGTTGGACAACAAGGTTAAGATTGTGGACGAACAGACCGGCCGTATTATGGAGGGACGTCGTTATTCTGACGGGTTGCACCAGGCTATTGAGGCGAAGGAGGGTGTGAAAGTTGAGGCTGCAACTCAGACTTTTGCTACGATTACCTTGCAGAATTATTTCCGTATGTATCATAAATTGGCGGGTATGACCGGTACGGCAGAGACAGAGGCGGGAGAGTTCTGGGATATTTATAAATTGGATGTAGTTGTTATCCCGACGAATCGTCCGATAGCGCGTATTGACGCAAATGATTTTGTTTATAAGACGAAGCGTGAGAAATATAATGCTGTGATTGAGGAGATTGTGCGGTTGGTGGAACTGGGACGTCCGGTGTTGGTGGGTACGACTTCGGTTGAGGTGTCCGAGTTGTTGAGCCGTATGTTGAAACTCCGAGGTATCAAGCATAATGTATTGAATGCGAAGTTGCATCAGAAAGAGGCTGAGATTGTCGCAGAAGCCGGTCAGTCGAAGACTGTGACTATTGCTACGAATATGGCAGGTCGTGGTACCGATATCAAATTGAGTCCGGAGGTGAAAGCTGCAGGAGGTTTGGCGATTATTGGTACAGAACGTCACGATTCCCGACGCGTTGACCGTCAGTTGCGAGGTCGTGCAGGACGTCAGGGTGACCCGGGTTCTTCTCAGTTTTTCGTGTCTTTGGAGGATGATTTGATGCGTCTGTTCAGTTCCGAGCGTATTATCCGTGTGATGGACCGTCTGGGACATGAGGAGGGCGATGTGATTCAGCATTCGATGATTACGAAGTCTATCGAGCGTGCACAGAAGAAGGTGGAAGAGAATAACTTCGGTATCCGTAAGCGTCTGTTGGAGTATGATGATGTGATGAATTCCCAGCGTACGGTAATTTATAAACAGCGCCGTCAGGCTTTGTTGGGCGAACGTATTGGTGTGGCTGTGGCTAATAATACTTACGATGTCTGTGATTCTATCGTGCAGGAATATCAGCCGGTAAATGATGTGGAAGGCTTCCGTCTTGAAATCTTGCGTGTGTTGTCGGTGGATTTCAATATTTCAGAGGATGAATTTAAGAAAGTGCGTCCGGAAGAGTTGACGGAGCAATTGTATAAATATGTACGAGAGGCTTACCAACGGAAGGTGGAAGCGATTGCTCAGCAGGCTTATCCGGTGATAAAGAATGTGTTTGAGACCAGAGGAGATATGTATAAGAACATTGTTGTTCCTTTTACCGATGGTGTGAGATTGTTTAATGTGGTGACAAATCTGGAGAAAGCTTATCATTCTCAGGGCGAGGATTTGATGCGTTCGTATGAAAAGGCTGTGATTTTGGCACATATTGATGATGCCTGGAAAGAGCACTTGCGTGAAATGGATGATTTGAAGCAGTCGGTACAGAATGCCGCTTATGAGCAGAAAGATCCGCTGTTGATTTATAAATTCGAATCTTATAATCTGTTCAAGTCGATGGTGGAGAAAATCAATAAAGGGATGGTTTCTACCTTGATGAAGGGACAGATTCCAATGCCGGAACCGGAGGAAGTCAGAGAGGCTGAACAGCGTCGCACGGATTTGAGCAAGATGCATGAAACCAGGAATGAAACACCGGCTGAAGCTCCTAAACGGGAACAGCCGCATCATGAACCGGTGAAAGTGGGACCGAAAGTGGGACGAAATGATCCATGTCCTTGCGGCAGTGGTTTGAAATATAAAAATTGTCACGGTAAAAACGAATAAGAATGTTATCATTATTCATAAACTGGGATGTTACCCCCGAGATTTTTAATCTGGGGGGTATTTCTATCCGTTATTACGGGTTGTTGTTTGCCTTAGCTTTTATTTTCGGATACAAGGTTGAGGAAAAGATGTTTAAGTCAGAGGGGTTACCAATGCCTTGGCTGGAT
>CAJJNP010000067.1 GCA_905193145.1 uncultured Odoribacter sp.
TTCCTACCAAGAATAAAGCCGTCTTTCATCTATTGGATATTTCAGTCCTCTCACAGATATCGCCCCATGCGGATAAAGAGAAAAAAGCGACACCTGTTGACCCGGTTTGCAATCAAAAGAAGCTGTATGCAACAACGGAGTAAAAATACCATAATCAGACATCATCTCAATCCGCTTAAACCAACCGGCATATTCCAACAATAGCGAAATATTACCCAAGGTATGATCCTCCCGCAATCCCGTAGCTCCCAACACAAGCACCTCCTCTATATTCATTCTACGAATATAGCGCATTGCCTTACTCAAATCATTGGTTTCCTGTTCGTGCTCCTGATACATTTTCCCGGCATAACGAGTATGGAACTCTGAAGGAAGACTATCCAAATCACCGACAACAATATCCGGAATCCTTACTTTCTCCAATTCAACGACCGCACCATCACAAGCCACAACAAATTCAGCTTGCTGCAATAAGTTCAAAAGCAAATCTTTCGTTGGAAACGAACCGTTTGCGACAACAACACACCGATAATTATCCACAATAAACCACTCCTTTCTTTTTCCAATTAATCCATCCTACAATAGCCAATATTCCGTAACATATAAACAGGAAACAAGTAGGATATAATTCCCGTTGATAATACAATACTACACTGACAAAATTAATCACAACCCAAATCCACCAATGTTCTACAATCCGCTGTGCCAACATCCACGTAGCTGTTATACTCAAGGCTGTCGTAAAAGCATCGCCTAATGGCATGGGAGAATCCGTATAATTTGCCAGAATATAGTACAACACTGCCCACAAAACAGCAGTCACTGCCATACATCCCACTCCAACCTGCCACTCCAAATGCTTGAATACAATACGGTTGCCATCTGCTATATCAGCATTTTTTTTGACAATCCGCCACTTCCCAAAGCCATAAATACTGATTACCACATAGTAAATATTCAACCCCATATCAGCATAAAACTTCGAAAAGAAAAACACAAAGACATAAACCAAGGAAGTCAGAAAACCTACTACCCACATCGCGCGATGTTGCCGAATTTCCAGCAACAAATAAACCAATCCCGACAACACTCCTAAATACTCAAGCAACTGTTCCATCCAAACAAAGCCATTACAAATTCAATATGCCCATTCTTTATTAAATACCTAATCCATCCCCCTGCTGTTAACGCAACAAAGATAGTCCTTTTTACGGATAATTCATTCTCTCCTACTACCAAGTGATGATTTCATCGATGATGGCTTGTTGCTCTGAATATGCCTAAACACGTGTATACTTACTCCCTCCCATCTCTCCCGCTAACGGCTTCTTTCCCCGTTCCTTCGCCGTAGCTCCCGGCTTCTCGTTCGGATGAGCTTCGGAGGAACTTCGGGGGAGGAACGGAGAAAGGTGAGAGGGGAGTGAGACCCCGGTGAGACATCTGTAAGAGAAACTTCGGAGGTGCCCAAAAACAGATTCGGGAAAGACAAACCTCCCAATAGCTACCGTTCTGCTATCTTTTCGCTAAACACAAATGTAAACGGCAACAAAGCCGATGCTTTCACCACAATACTTTCTTTCTTTCCCACCATGATAACATCGAAATCTTTACCATAACGCAATACAACCTCAGACATCACCTGACGGCATGCCCCACACGGTGTCACACTCTCTTCCCTTAACTCCCCATTGTAGCAGGCTGCCAAAGCCATAGCCACAACGCTGCATCGGGGATATTGCGCTCCGGCATAAAACAAAGCCGTCCGTTCAGCACATAATCCGCTTGGATAAGCGGAATTTTCCTGATTGCTGCCCGTCACAATCTCGCCATTATCCAATAATACCGCCACTCCGACAGAAAAACCCGAATAAATACTATAAGCCGTACGGGAAGCCTCCATGGCTCTCTGACACAAATCCTCGTATCCCGTCGGCAAACCGTCACGACAAACAAAATAATCTATCTTCAGTTCTCTTTTATCCATCATTATTTTTTTATATTTTTACACCCCTAAGATAAAAGAAGAAGCGATAATAGAAAAATAAAATATGAGAAATTACATTTTTATCACAAAATCACTTATAATCAGCATCATATTATTTGCATCCACCCTTTCTTTTGCAGAGACAAGAAGAGAATTTGTGCGCAGATACAAACACATTGCCATCAGTGAAATGGAGCGTACCGGCATTCCTGCCAGCATAACATTGGCACAAGGCATCCTGGAATCAGGATGCGGAGAGTCTGAATTAGCCGTCAATGCCAACAATCATTTCGGTATCAAATGCCACAACTGGACAGGCGCAACCTACACAATGGATGATGATACTAAAAATGAATGTTTCCGAAAATATGAAACGCCTGAACAATCCTGGATTGACCACAGTGAGTTCCTGATGTCACGTCCACGTTATGCCGGATTATTCAAATTAAAAACCACAGACTATAGAGCCTGGGCAAAAGGTTTGAAAGCAGCCGGATATGCCACCAATCCCAAATATGCTGATCTTCTTATCAAAATCATTGAAGAAGAAGGTCTACATAAATACGACCGCCTTATCAAACATCCAAAGGGTGGACCGGCCAATATTGCCGACCTTTCAATCAGTGTGGATGAATTTGCAGAAAGTGTCCAACTTCAATCACAAATCACCGCGCCGGCCAATTATCGCAATCGAGAAGAAATGCGCAACGGTATCATCTGTATCGAAGCCCTTCCGGGCGACACTTATCAACGAATTGCAGACTACTATGGTATTAAACTAAAAAAATTACTGCAATTCAATGATAAAAGTGATACCAACCTTTTCCCCGGACAGATTGTCTACCTTAAACGAAAGAAAACGGCTGCCGCAAGAGGATATGAATTCCACCGAGTGAAAGCCGGTGAAAGTCTTTATGACATATCACAGCAATACGGAGTGCGCCTTAAAAATATATGCCGCAACAACTATCTGGCAGCCGACTCGGAATTGACTGAAGGCGAGAAGATTTATTTGCGTAAAAAAGCACCTTTACTTTAAAAACACATGAAAACAAACAATACATTCATTACTAAAAACTCACTATTCGGAGTTTTGGTCGGTCTAAGTTTAATTCTGGCATCGCTTGTTTTTTACATAACGGGCAAAAACATCATGCTCAATCCACAATTAAGCAATGTCATGATGCTGCTCTCCATCGCCGGAGCATTTATAGGAGTCCGCAAATACAGAGAAGAGCAACTGGAAGGCTTCATCAGTTATCCACAGGCTCTTGGCGGATGTATATATATTATCACAATAGGATCATTGATATACAGTATCTATGCCTATGCGCTATATCGGTATGATCCGGAACTACAAGCCAGTTACCTTACCACACTCCAAGTGATGTTAGACGAAATGTATAAAGGCTCTCCTATGCTTGATACTGTAAAAAACATGATGGAACATTTGGTGTCTCCAGTTTTTATTGCAGCAACAGAAACGTTCAATAAAATATTAACAGGACTTATATTCTCTCTGCTCATGGCCGGTATTTTACGACGAAAATCACGCACCGCAGCATAGAATCCGACATAAAAATAACCCAACCCTAAAATTACAATATTCAATGGATATTTCAATTGTCATTCCTTTATACAATGAAGACGAATCACTACCCGAGCTTATAGCTTGGATAGAAAGAGTGGTCAACTCACACAATTTCAGTTATGAAATTGTCTTAGTTGATGACGGCAGTAAAGACCGCTCGTGGGAACTCATCGAAACCAATGCCAAGCGTAACGAACATATCCACGGCATTAAATTCCGCCGCAATTATGGAAAATCAGCCGCATTACATTGCGGATTTCAAGCAGCGAAAGGCGATGTTGTCATCACTATGGATGCCGACATGCAGGATAGTCCGGATGAAATCCCTGCTCTTTACGATATGATTATGAAAGAGGACTATGATATGGTATCCGGCTGGAAGAAAAAACGCTATGATCCGCTTTCAAAAACTTTACCCACAAAACTATTCAATGCAACTGCAAGAAAATTTTCCGGGATTAAACTGCACGATTTCAATTGCGGCCTGAAAGCATATAAAAACAAGGTGGTAAAAAATATTGAAGTGTACGGAGAAATGCACCGCTATATCCCCATTATAGCCAAACAAGCAGGCTTCACCCGCATTGGAGAGAAAGTTGTTCAACACCGGGCCCGTCAATATGGAGTGACCAAATTCGGAGGTCTTAACCGCTTTATCAACGGCATGCTTGACCTATTATCAATAACTTTTATCACCCGATTTTCAAAAAAACCGATGCATCTATTCGGAGCTATAGGTACGCTTCTATTTATTGTCGGTTTCTTTTCAGCAGCTTGGATCGGTATTGATAAACTGATATGCCTATCTCAGGGTATACAGGCCCGTCTTGTTACAGATAATCCTTATTTTTACATATCTCTGGTATGTATGCTACTAGGCACTCAGCTTTTCTTGGCCGGTTTTGTTGCCGAACTGATTTCACGGTCATCATCTGAACGGAACGTATATCTGATAGAAAAAGAACTATAACAATAATACAGACACAAAAGGTGAGGAAAAATTCCTCACCTTTCTTTTTTATATTCCACAACTTTCCACAACAATCACCCAAGGCAATCATGCCGCATTAACATACATATCTTTTACTATCAATCACATAAACATATATCAGAAGAATGTTCATTTTTCTGGCATAGATTTCTCTTTATGCTTAAATGCACAAAAACTCAAAGCTTCGGGCTATCACATACACTCTACTTCTCATTCCCTATGAAAGCCCTATCAGCCTCCCGATACGATTTGGGAGGCTTTCTTCTTTTTCAAAAAAACATTATTTTTGTTGAATAAAAAAAACAACTTATTGGAACGCAAAATCATACATATTGACATGGATGCTTTCTATGCCTCCGTTGAACAGCGGGATCATCCTGAATACCGAGGGAAACCATTGGCTGTAGGACGTGCTGAAGAGCGTGGTGTTGTCTCAGCAGCCAGCTATGAAGCCAGACGTTATGGAGTGCGCTCAGCCATGTCTTCCATGAAAGCCCTTAAATTATGCCCCGAATTGATTTTTGTTCCCGGCCGACATGAACACTACAAAGCCATCTCTGCTGAAATCCATTCCATATTTCACGAATATACCGACATTATCGAACCTTTGGCATTGGACGAAGCTTTTCTCGATGTAACAGAGAATAAAAAAGGAATACCGTTTGCTGTCGATATTGCACGCGCCATCAAACAAGAGATTCGAGAACGTCTCCATCTGATTGCTTCCGCAGGAGTATCTTATAACAAATTCCTGGCAAAAATAGCCTCCGACTACCGCAAGCCGGACGGATTATATGTTATCCATCCCAGCAAAGCTGCAGATTTTATCGCACATTTGCCGATTGAAGCATTTTGGGGTATTGGAAAAGTAACAGCCAAGCAAATGCACTCTTTAGGCGTACACAATGGAGCACAGCTCAGAATGTGTTCTTTGGAATTTCTCACCCGCAACTTTGGCAAAACAGGACAGCAATACTATAATTTTGCACGAGGTATAGACTTGCGGACAGTGGAACCGATACGCATTCGGAAATCTGTAGGTTGCGAAAATACTTTTGAGAAAGACCTAACAACCCAAACAGCCCTCATCATTGAACTTTGGCACATTGCCAACGAATTGATACATCGTCTCAACAAATCCAATTTCAATGGCCATACTTTAACTCTAAAAATCAAGTTCTATGATTTCACACAAATCACACGCAGCATCAGTGTCAATCACCGACTGAGAACCATGCAGGAAATTCTGCCGTTAGCCAAACAACTGCTCTATGATTTACATCTATCCGACTATCAAATCCGACTGATGGGACTGACAGTCTCCAATCCTCTTGTCTGCTCGAAAAACAGCCCTATCCAACTGACACTAGACTTCTGACAACTCTCCATTTATCATTGCTATATACTCATGCAAAGCTCGATAAAATGCATGTCGTGTCAAAGTTTCCGCATTCCCTAAAATCACCAGTTTCATTCGGGCACGGGTAATCGCCACATTCATCCGCCGCAAATCTCGGAGAAAACCAATCTGTCCTTGTGTATTGGCACGCACCAGACTAACAAAAACAACATCCCTCTCCTGCCCTTGAAAGCCATCTACAGTATGAATGGTAATCAATCTGCGGAAAGGTCGGAAAAATGGTTCTTTTTTCAACAGCCGGCGTAAATATTGCACTTGAGCCCGATAAGGAGAAATCACCCCAAAATCGATGTGTTCATCAAAAATACGCTCTCGGCCTATACGCTCCATATAAACTCGCAATTGATGCAACAATAATTCAGCTTCTCCTGTATTCAACCGCCCCACTCCTTCTGAAACACACTTTTCCGAGAAATCAAAATCAGCAGTATCAATCCAAGTAACGGCCGTATCATAATCCAATATTCCCCGATACTGCACCTCCGGAGCTGCCTGCAAGGCATTGTGATAAAACCAACCGGAAGAAAAATGCATGATATCCTCATGCATGCGGTACTGTATTTTCAACAACGAAACAGCCGATGGCTTTGTACGTACTACTTTTTCCAAAAGCGTACAATCCAATCCTCCCCGCATTGCTTCCATGCATTTAATTGTCGGTGGCAATTGACAATGATCTCCAGCCAATACCACCCGGTCCGACTTTCGGATAGCAATCCAACAGGCAGCCTCTATCGCCTGTGCCGCCTCATCTATAAACAACGAAGAAAAACGTTTTCTTTCCAACACCCGATTATCAGCACAGACCAGTGTGCAAGCAATCACACGAGCCTCATCAAACAACTGTGCATCAATCCGAATTTCCAATTCAGTAGCACGGGATCTCAATTTGGAAAGATGATTATAGAGCGCATCTTTGTCAGAACGGCTTCCTGTACGCAAACGGGCACTTCCCTCACGAATCGCTTTGCGAATATGCCATAACTCCGGATAATCCGGATGAGCCTCAAAACGACGTTCATAAGTAAAATTCAACATTTTATCATTTACACGAGTCGGGCTTCCCACTCGAAGCACATTAATGCCACGATCTACTAATTTTTCAGCAATCCAATCTACAGCCGTATTACTTTGTGCGCAAACCAAAACTTGATTTTCACGATGCAAAGTCTCAAAAACAGCCTCTACCAAAGTAGTCGTCTTACCCGTTCCGGGAGGTCCATGCACGACAGCAACTTCACGTGCTGCCAATACTTGATTAACAGCCTCCTCCTGTGAAGTATTCAACCATGGGAAACGCACCCTCTGCAAATCCCGGAACGTTGCAGGCAACGGTCCCAACAACACTTCACGCAAATAAGCGATACGATTATCTTTAGCCGCCATCACTTCATGCAAAGCTGTAAACATTGTCCTATACGAAGTATCGTCAAAATAAAGTTGAACTCCTATATCAAATGCTGTCAAGCTATCCAAAACATGTCCTCCTGGTAGCACAACCACCATCCGATTATCTTGTACATAACTAACAACGCCCTGAAAATTAAAATAATGCAGCGATCCATCAGACATTATTTTGAAAAAACAGACCGGACGGCCGTATTCAAATTGGTGATCAATTTCTTCATTCTCTTGACGATATACCTCTATTGTAAACTGATTGAGCGAATTATAACGACTTGCACCCAACACAACCGGATACCAACAGACTCCTTGCTCCACCTTCCGATAGATACCGGCTTCACGGGTATTTTGCTGATACATTTCCTTTTCACACTCGTATTCCTTTTGCAACAAATCCAACTGATTCTGTAAATCCGATATAGAAGAAAGTCTTTTCCCCGACATAAAAACAATGTTTAGTTGCAGACAAAGATAGGGAAATAATATAACAAAGATTTATAAAAGAGAGAGGACAAAATTAGAAAATTAAGTGTTATATTCGCAACGATAAAGAAACAGAGAGTGCGTACAGTAAAAGCAGTCATATTATCGATAATCGTATGTGTGCTCATATCAGAAAGTTGCCAGGCAATTCCTTCTAACAAAACCGAAGAAATTCGCATGGGCACTACTGAATATTTGAGTAGTGATTCATCATACTTTTTAGATTCGTTACTTTCGTTGTTATTATTCAACAGCGGAGATTTATCTTTAGACGAGTCGCATTCGCACCTTGACAAAAAGACTTTATTACGTTTATTCATTCTGTTGAAATATACAGCAACACATTCACCGGAACAAGCCGGAGACTTTCTACAAGCAGATTACACTCCAGATTTCTGCCAAAAACAAACAACCCACTACATTTATCGGTTGCGAAAAATCATTATTTGATTACCCAACCTCGCATTTTAGTTTTAGCCTTCTACAGGCTGGGTACAATTTATCTCTGAATATAAACAGATTAATATACATATCATTATGAATCTAACCTTGATGATTGTCGTGATTCTTACGGCTATTGCATTGGTAGGCATAGCCCTTGGGCTTGCCCGACTGATTTCCCCTCGTTCTTTCAACCGCCAGAAAGGAGAAGCTTATGAGTGCGGAATTCCAACCCGCGGACGTTCATGGATGCAATTTAAAGCGGGTTATTATTTGTTTGCCATCCTATTCTTGATGTTTGATGTGGAAGCAGTATTTCTGTTTCCCTGGGCAGTGACCGTACAGGATGTAGGGATTGACGGATTGTTGAATATACTTTTCTTTATGGTCATCCTAATATTAGGATTAACCTATGCCTGGAAAAAGGGAGCATTGGAATGGAAATAAAAGAATAAGCTATTTTAATAGAGTGATATGAAAAAGCCTCAAATAAAATCAATGAAGTATGAGGACTTCAAAGACAATGAGTACCTCGAACAGTTGCGGGCTAACGGGACAGACATCATCATAGGCTGTCTGGACGACCTGATTGACTGGGGACGCTCTAATTCTGTATGGCCTCTTACCTTTGCTACGAGTTGCTGCGGTATCGAATTCATGTCGGTAGGTGCCGCCCGTTATGACTTTGCCCGCTTTGGGTTTGAAGTTGCACGTGCCAGCCCCCGTCAAGCTGACGTTATCATTGTAGCAGGTACTATCGTACATAAAATGGCTCCGGTATTAAAGCGTTTATATGATCAAATGGCAGAACCAAAATATGTTATTGCTATGGGAGGATGTGCCATTTCCGGAGGACCTTTCAAAAACTCCTACCATGTTGTAAAGGGAGTGAACCAGATTTTACCTGTAGATGTATATGTTCCCGGCTGTCCCCCACGTCCGGAATCTCTATTATACGGCATGATGCAACTGCAAAGAAAGATCAAAGTGGAAAAATTCCTAGGAGGAGTCAATAAACAGGAGGACAAACCAAACATTAATGAGTATTAAAAGATGAAAGACAAGATATTAAACATCGCCCCCGATGCCACCTTTTTGGAAGGACAAACCTTAACGGTCTGCCTTCCCAAGGAGACATTCCACGAGACAGCCTTACGTCTGCGCCATGACAAAGAGTTACAATTTGACTTTCTGGTGTGCATGACAGGCATGGACTGGGGAGAAACGTTAGGAGTCATGTACCGTCTGCGTTCCACCCAACTAGGGCACGAAATCGACTTGCGAGTAGAGACACCCAATAGAACTAATCCGGAACTACCGACGGTATCAGATATTTGGGCAACAGCAAACTTAAACGAACGCGAGGTATTCGGATTACTCGGTATCCGTTTTATCAACCATCCCGACATGCGTAAACTTTTTCTACGCAATGATTGGGTGGGCTACCCATTGCGCAAAGACTACAACACAGACCCGGAAATCAATCCCGTACGTTTAGAGAGCGAAAGCAATGAAGATGCCGCACCTACACTAAAGATGACAGAATCAGGGGAAATCCAAGAAAAAGAAAATGTCATTTTCGAGGATGACGAATATGTGGTAAATATCGGTCCCCAACACCCGGCAACCCATGGAGTACTCCGATTCCGTGTAGCCTTGGAAGGTGAAATTGTAAAAAAAGTAGATATCAACTGTGGATATATACACCGAGGAATAGAAAAACTATGTGAAAGCATGACTTATCCACAGACTCTTGCCATGACCGACCGTCTGGACTATCTATCTGCACACATGAACCGCCACGCACTTTGTATGTGCATAGAAGAAGCTATGGGTATTGAAGTTCCGGAACGAGCCAAATACATCCGCACAATCATGGATGAGCTGACGCGTATAGCTTCGCACCTGTTATTCTGGTCGACCTTCTGTATGGACTTTGGAGCGTTAAGTGCCTTTTTCTATGGATTCCGTGACCGTGAAAAAATATTGGACATGTTTGAAGAGACCTGTGGCGGGCGTCTGATTCAAAACTACAATTGCATCGGTGGAGTAATGGCAGATATCCATCCCAATTTAATAGGCCGTATCAAGGATTTTATCAAATACATGCCTAAAATGCTGAAAGAATACCACGGAGTATTCACCGGCAATGTCATTGCTCAACAACGTATGAAAAACATCGGTATACTCTCCCTGAAAGATGCTATTTCTTACGGAGTTACCGGTCCTGCCGGGCGAGCTTCCGGTTGGAGTTGTGATGTGCGTAAACTACACCCTTACGGAGTATATGATAAAGTGGATTTCAAAGAAATCCTTTATGACAAAGGAGATACCTTTAATCGCTATATGGTGCGTATGGATGAAATCATAGAATCTCTCCATATTTTAGAGCAATTGGTTGATAACATCCCGGCAGGAGACTATGCGGTAAAGACCAAACCTATCATCAAATTACCGGAAGGTCAATATTTCAAAAGCGTCGAAGCAGCTCGCGGTGAATTTGGCGTATTTATAGAAAGTCACGGAGATAAAAATCCCTACCGTGTCAAATTCCGTTCACCGGGTTTAACCTTAGTATCAGTTGTAGATTTATTGGCAAGCCACAATAAGATTGCCGACCTGATTGCAATAGGTGCATCGCTTGACTATGTAGTACCAGACATTGATAGATAAAAAATAATAAACAGTAATAACAGTAAACAATATGTTTGATTTTGCAGTTGTAACACATTGGGTTGATGAAACCCTACGCAATATCCTACCGGACTCGTGGGTTACCACTACGGAATTCGTTCTTGTCGGGATCTGCCTGCTTATCGCTTATGCTGTGATGGCTCTTGGATTGATTTATGCAGAACGTAAAGTGTGTGCCTATTTCCAATGCCGTTTAGGTCCGAACCGTGTGGGCCCATTCGGTATGGTACAGACGGTAACCGATATGATTAAAATGTTGATAAAAGAAATTATAGAGATAAACCATGTCGACCGTTTCCTATTCAATTTGGCTCCTTATGTTGTAATTATTGCCTCCTTGTTGGCCTTCAGTTGTATACCCTTTGCCAAAGGTTTGGAAATTCTGGATTTCAATGTCGGAATCTTCTTTTTGATAGCCGTATCATCCATTGGAATCGTCGGAATCCTACTCGCCGGATGGGCCAGCAACAATAAATACTCTCTGATTGGAGCTATGCGAAGCGGTGCACAAATGATTAGCTATGAATTATCTATCGGCTTGTCTATATTGACAATGGTAGTACTCACCGGTAGCATGCAATTATCCACCATTGTTGAAAGTCAGGCTGACGGCTGGTTTATTTTTAAAGGACATATTCCGGCTTTCATCGCTTTTGTCATCTACCTGATTGCAGGAACAGCAGAAACCAACCGTGGTCCCTTCGACCTTCCTGAAGCCGAATCAGAATTGACAGCAGGTTACCACACAGAATATTCCGGAATGCATTTCGGATTCTTTTACGTAGCCGAATTTGTTAATATGTTCATTGTGGCATCTGTTGCAACGACATTATTCTGGGGCGGTTGGATGCCATTACACATACCAGGCTGGGAATCCTTCAATATGGTGATGGATTACATACCTCCAATATTATGGTTCTTGGGCAAAAGTGCCATAATGGTATTTATCATCATGTGGTTTAAATGGACCTTTCCCCGTTTACGTATCGACCAATTATTGACACTGGAATGGAAATACCTGTTGCCGATCAATCTATGCAACCTATTTTTGATGGTATTTGTCGTAGTATTCAAATTACATTTTTAAGCCTTTGAATTATGAGAAGTACACAACAATATTTCAACGATTTCTTCACAGGTTTGGGTTCTTTGTTAAAAGGAATGCGCATCACCCTTGGAGAATTCTTTACAAAAAAAGTAACAGAGTGTTATCCGGAAAATCGTGCCACCTTAAAAATGTTCGATCGTTTCCGTGGAGACCTGACAATGATTCACAATGAAGACAACGAACACCGCTGTGTAGCCTGCGGTATATGCGAAATGAACTGTCCCAACGGCACAATCCATGTGGAATCACGCATGGAAGAAACAGAAGACGGTAAAAAGAAAAAGGTATTGGTGCGCTATATATATGATCATGGCAGTTGCATCTATTGCCAACTATGCGTAAAAAATTGTCCTCATCATGCCATTGAATTTGTACCGACATTTGAACACGCAGTATTCACTCGAGAAAAACTAATAGAACAATTAAACCGGCCAGGTTCTAAACTTGCCGAAAAGTAATAAAATTTAGTATTATGGAAATGACTTTACCCAAAGTGGTCTTTTTATTTCTGGCAACGGTAATTGTTGTCTTTTCAATACTGACTGTCACCACAAAAAGAATCCTACGCTCAGCAACTTATCTGCTATTTGTATTGTTTGCCACAGCCGGAATCTATTTTGAGCTAAACTACTCCTTTTTAGGAGCTGTACAATTGACAGTATATGCCGGAGGTATCATTGTCTTGTATGTATTCTCAATCCTTCTGACCAGTTCTGACAATCAGAAAGTCGAAAAAATCAAAAGGAGCAAATACTTTGCAGGCATTATATCCGCAGGTGCAGGTGCAGCCATCTGTATTTTTATCACCTTAACCCATTCATTCCCTGTATCACATTTCACTCCGGGAGAACTGAACCAAAAGGTGCTTGGGACTGCGTTGATGGGAATGGACAAATACCAATATCTTCTTCCATTTGAGGCTATCAGCGTTTTGCTGTTGGCCTGTATCATTGGAGGTATCTTAATTGCACGTAAACGTTAATGATTTGAAGCTATGGAAATAACAATGGAATATTATCTGATCATCAGCACTATCATGTTTTTTGCAGGCATCTATGGTTTTATCACCCGCCGCAACATGCTGGCTGTTTTGATTTCCATCGAGTTAATTTTAAACTCTGTGGATATAAATTTCGTGGCATTCAACCGTTTCCTATATCCAGAGCAGATGGAAGGACTTTTTTTCACGCTATTCGCCATCGGCATTTCTGCCTGTGAAACGGCTGTGGCTATTGCCATCATTATCAATGTATATCGGAATGTTCGCAACATTCAGGTGAAGAATCTCAACAAACTACAAGATTAAGACTATGGAATATACAATATTAATTCTCGTACTGCCGCTACTCACATTTTTGGGGCTCGGACTATTCGGTATGAAACTACGCCCGACAGTGGCTGGTTGTATCGGCTCGCTTTCTCTTGCAGCGATAACGTTGCTTTCCTATCTGACAGCAGGAATATATTTCACATCGCCCCGAGTTAATGGTGTATTTGAAAAATGGCTACCATATAATTTCGAATGGCTGCATTTTACCGATAAATTACAGATTGATCTCGGAATACTGCTCGATCCCATCTCCGTCATGATGTTAGTAGTAATCACTACTGTATCATTAATGGTACATATTTATAGCCTTGGCTATATGAAAGGAGAACGCGGATTTCAACGTTATTACGCTTTCCTGTCACTTTTTACCTTCTCGATGTTAGGTTTGGTGGTGGCACCCAACATCTTCCAAATGTATATCTTTTGGGAATTGGTAGGTGTTTCATCTTATCTTCTCATCGGTTTCTACTACACAAAACCAGAAGCCATTGCAGCTTCCAAGAAAGCATTTATTGTTACTCGTTTTGCAGACCTTGGCTTTTTACTAGGAATTCTCCTGCTATCCTATTTTACAGGAACATTTGACTTTGGAGTCCTCACTTCCGGAAATTCATCCGTATTCGCCAATGCTGCCGGAGTAACCTTTATGGGCGCCTCTGTTATGAGCTGGGCCTTGGCTCTTATTTTTATTGGAGGTGCAGGAAAATCTGCGATGTTTCCCTTGCACATATGGTTACCTGATGCTATGGAAGGACCGACTCCTGTATCCGCATTAATCCATGCAGCAACAATGGTTGTAGCCGGAGTTTTTTTGGTTGCCAGGCTTTTTCCTCTATATATTTTAGCAGCACCGGAAGTATTAGTCGGCATCGCCTATGTTGGAGCTTTTACATCATTATATGCAGCAGTCGTAGCATGTGTACAAACAGACATTAAACGTGTGCTTGCATTCTCTACAATCTCTCAAATCGGTTTTATGATGGTTGCTTTAGGTGTATCCGGAATGGGAGGACACGCAGGAACCGGATATATGGCATCCATGTTCCACTTATTTACACATGCCATGTTCAAAGCATTACTGTTCTTATGTGCTGGAGCCATCATTCATACTATAGGCAGTAATGAAATGAGCAAAATGGGAGGATTACGAAAATATATGCCATTCACGCATTTAACTTTCTTAATCGCCTGTCTGGCAATTGCCGGTATACCTCCATTTTCAGGTTTTTTCAGTAAAGATGAAATTTTAGCTGCCACCTTCGCCTTTGCTCCACAATTTGGGGTATTTATGAGTTTTGTTGCCGGACTGACAGCTTTCTACATGTTCAGATTATATTATAATATTTTCTGGGGAACGCCAGCCAACTATGAACATACCCCTCACGAGGCTCCTAAAACCATGACAATACCTTTAATGATTTTAGCTGCCATTACACTAGTTGCCGGATTCATACCCTTTGGCCAATTT